>NZ_JAZHPF010000016.1 GCF_036543075.1 Deinococcus sp. YIM 134068 | reverse complement strand
GTAAGCCTGACCCTGAGCCACTGAGCGGACGAAAACGCCCTCATACTGTACTACAAACAACGCTCGAAGTCGGCTGGCAGCTCGTTTTTCGTTCGCCCTCATAAAATCTGTCAGGCCGTCAGGGGTGGGGATACAGGCCGCACATCTTCTCCGCCTGCCACAGGCTGCCGAGTAGGCTTCCTGCGTGCAAAGCCATTCAGACCTCACCACGTAGAGCAGGTTGACCCCATGGCGCAGACCCATGAGGCGACTCTGGCTGATCGTTCCGCTGGCGGGTTCGCTGATCGCCTGCCAGAACGGGTCTTTGAGGGACTATGACGCACAGGCCATGCCCGGCCTCGCCTCGCCGTTCACCGCCAACTGCACCGCCCTTCGTGTCGTGGCGGGCGACCTTGACGAGACGCTCGCCCAGTCGGATGTACGAAGGGTGTTCGGCGGCACCCCGAACCCAGGGCCACGGACCGTCACCGCCTCCTGTCTCGCCATGAGCGACGGAACGCTCGTGGAGACGGGGCGCTCACAGATCAACGTGAACGCGAGGACGCACTTCGTCTATATCGGCTCCGGCGAGGGCAGCACCGCCGCCGCCGACTTTGCCAGAGGCGCGACGGTGAGCGGCGTGTTCCCCATCATCCGGGCCGAGTAGCCGCACAAGGAGAGGGCGGAGACTCGCGCCCGAGCCTCCGCCGTTCCTCTCCCGAGAGCCTGTTACGCCAGAATCTGCGGCGGTGCCGCCTTGCCGCGCTCGAACTGAATGCCGTCCTGCCCCAGCACGACGCGCAGTTCCTCGCCCACGCTGCCGATGAGTTCGAGCGCCAGCGGGTCCTCGATCTCCTCGCGGACCAGGGTACGAAGCTGGCGGCTGGACCCGACCGCGTGCTTGGGACTGCGGGCCTTGAGCTTGCTCACGAGCCACGCGGCGATGGCCGGGTCGAAGGTGACGGTCAGCTCGCGGCTGGCGAGTTCCTCGCGCATCTCGCCCATGAGCTGCTGGGCCACCCGCACGAGTTCGTCCTCCCCGAGCGGGCGGAAGCGGATCACGTCGTCGAGACGGTCGAGGAATTCGGGCGTGAAGATGTGCCGCAGCGGCGCGTTGTTGTCGGGCGTGACGGGCGAGAAGCCCACCGTCGGGTTCACGTTGAAGCCCGTGTTGCTCGTCATGATGATGATCGTGCGCCGGAAATCCACCGTACGCCCCAGTCCGTCGGTGAGGCGGCCATCGTCGAGCACCTGAAGGAAGGTGTTGTAGATGTCGGGGTGCGCCTTTTCGATCTCGTCGAGGAGGATCACGCTGAAGGGCTGGCGGCGCACGGCCTCGGTCAGCCGCCCGCCCTGCTCGTAGCCCACGTAGCCGGGAGGCGACCCGATCAGCTTGGAGATGGAGTGCGACTCCTGAAACTCGCTCATGTCCACCCGGATCAGCGACCGCTCGGAGCCGAAGAGGGTGCGCGAGAGCGCGCGGGCGAGGTGCGTCTTGCCCACACCGCTGGGACCGACGAAGAGGAAGCTCGCCGCCACGCGGGTGCGCCCGCCCAGCCCGACACGGGCACGGCGCAGGGCGCTGGAGAGGGCCTTGACCGCCTCCGGCTGGCCGTACACCTGGTCGGTGAGCTGGTCTTCGAGGTCACTGAGCTGCGCCGCCGACTCCTCGGAGTAGATGCCGCCCATTGAGTTGATGACGCTCTCGATATCCTCGCGGGCCACCATCGGCTCGCCGTCCTCGTTCTCGGTGATGGGCAGGCCCACGCTCATGTTCAGCCGCACGCGGCTCGCCGCCTCGTCGATGAGGTCGATGGCCTTGTCGGGGAAGTTGCGCCCCGGCAGACTGCGCTCGCCGATGCGGACGGCAAGTTCGAGCGCCGCGTCCGGAATCTGGACCCCGTGGTGCTCCTCGTAGCGGGGACGCAGGCCGCGCAGGATTTGCAGCGTTTCGGCGGGGCTGGGTTCCAGCACGATCACCGGCTGGAAACGGCGTTCCAGGGCGGCGTCCTTCTCGATGTAGCGGTGGTACTCGCCCGTGGTGGTCGCGCCGATGACCTGAATCTCGCCGCGCGACAGGGCGGGCTTGAGGATGTTCGCCGCGTCCAGCGTCCCCTCCGCGCCGCCCGCGCCGACGAGGGTGTGCAGCTCGTCGATGAAGGCCATGACCTTCGCGTTCCGCAGCTCCTCGATGATCTGGCGCAGCCGCTCCTCGAACTCGCCCCGGTACTTCGTGCCCGCGACGACGCCCGAGAGGTCGAGGCTCACCAGCCGCACGTCGTGCAGGTTGGGCGGCGTGCGCTTCTCGAAGATGGCGAGCGCGAGGCCCTCCACGATGGCGGTCTTGCCCACGCCGGGGTCGCCGATCAGGACGGGGTTGTTCTTCGTCCGGCGGGTGAGAATCTGGGTGACGCGGCGGATTTCCTCGCTTCGCCCGATCACCGGGTCGAGCTTGCCCTCGCGGGCCTGCTTCGTGAGGTCGCGCCCGTACTCGTCGAGGAAGGGGGTGGCGACGGGCTTGGCGGGCTTGCCGCCGGGCGTGCCGTCCCCCTGCGCCAGCACGCGCCAGCGGATCGTGTCCACGTCCTTCGTGAGTTCCTGAAGGATGCGGAAGGCCACCCCGTCGCCCTCGCGGATGATGCCGAGGAGGATGTGCTCGGTGGACGTGACCTGCGCGCCGAGCGAGCGGGCCTCGGCGCTCGCCAGTTCCATCACGCGGCGGGCGCGGGGGGTGATGGAGGGCGCGTCGTTCAGGCGGCTGCCCTCGCCCCGCCCGATGATCTCCTCGACGCGGCGGCGCAGGCCGTCCAGGGAGGCACCGAACTCGCCGAGAATGGTCGCGGCGGTGCCGCCCTCGCGCATCAGGCCGAGCAGGAGGTGTTCGGGGCCGACCATCGCGTGCCCGAGGCGGTTGCCCTCCTCACGGGCGTAGTGGAACACGAGGCGGGCGCGGTCGTCGTATCGGTTCATAGGCTCCCCCTGTGTCGGGCGGGCCGCACGGCGCGCAGACGCACGGCGCGGGTTGGAGTCGGGGCATGGTCGGGCACTGCGTCTAGTTTAAGGGCGGATGGCGATGAGGCGGGCATTCAAGCTCACCTTCTCCCCCACTGGGTGGCCCGAACGCAGGCTAGCGCGTGTTCCGCCACCTGTCTTTCCCCCGGTTCAGACTTCACGGTGCCTCCTTCCCCGTTCCGGGAAGTCACGTTGACACGCCGCGCCGACGCTGTTCTGACCGTGGATGGAGCGTGGACCCGGCTCACTTCCCGGCCTCCGCCCGCGCGCTCAGGGCCGCCAGCGCCGCCTCCAGCGTGATGTCGCGGCCCTCGGCGGTGAGGACGGCCACGTTGGTGGGGGCCGCCACGTCGGGGGTAATGGCGGCGGGGAGGGCTTCGTCCGCATCGTTGTAGGCGCGCAGCACGGTGACGGCCAGCACTCCGCCGTCGGGCATGGGCTGGAAGACCACGCCGCTGTTGCCCACGCCGCGCGTCCCCTCACCGACGACGACCGCGCCCCCCTGCCGGGCATAGTGGGTAAAGACCTCCGCGCAGGACGCCGTGTTCGGCCCCACGAGGACGGCGAGCGGGCCGCGCCACAGGCCCCAGTCGGGCCGGGACATGCGCGCGAGGAAGGGCAGCACCTCCTCGCCGCGCAGGCCCGCGTAGGTGTAGGAGCCGCCCTGCCAGCGGGTCTTGTACAGCACGGGGGAGAAGATGCTCGCGGCGGCCACGCACTCGCCGAGCGCCCCGCCGCCGTTGTAGCGCACGTCCACGACGAGGGCGCTGGCCCCCTGCCGCTGCGCCTCGGCCACCTGCGCGAGGAAGAGTTCGGAGGAATCGAGCGCGAGGAAGGTCGGGTACTGGATCACGGCGGTCCTGCCGTCCGGCCCGGCCCACGCGAGGGTGGGCACGTCGCGCGCCTGGAGGTTCTCGGTGCCCAGCGCGAGATCGCGGTCGGGGGTGCCCGCGCGCCGGACGGTGACGTTCAGGGGTGCCCCGGCCCGTTCCAGCCGCACGAACTCGGTGGGGCCGAACGGGAGGTTGTTGCCCGCCGCGTCCTTCCCGGCGGCCTCGCCGTTCACGCGGGTCAGGAGGTCGAATCTTCGCACGTCCGATTTCTCGGCGGGGCTGCCCGGCATGACGGAGGTGACGAGCAGCCCGCCCGCCACCCGCGCCACGCGCACGCCCGTGCGGCTGACGGCGCGGTTGAACGTCACCTCGGCGATGCGCTCGGCCCCCTCCGCGTCGCGGATGTTGGTGTGGTCGTCACCGAGTTCCTTGAAGAGGTCGCCCAGCACGGCGTGGCCCGTCGCGTAGTCGCAGGCGTCGCCCTGGGGCGCGCACCGCTCGGCGAGGACGGCGGCGTACTTCTGCCCCAGGGCGGCGCGGTCCACGGTGGACCAGCCGAAATAGCGCCGCTGCACGGCCCCGGTGGCGGCGTTGAAGAGGTCGGTGGCCGGACTCGCTGACGCCAAGCTCAGGAGCGCGAGGACGCAGGCGGTGAGAGCGCGGCGGCGTGGAATCACACGCCCAGGCTAGCGTGAGGGTGGGTTGAGTAACCGTGGCGCAGGGAGGGGGTGTGGGGGTTGTTCACGGGACCGCGCGCCACCCGCCGATGTCTGGGGGTGGGCGGTGGGGTCCCCGCTTCGCCGTCCAGCCTGACAACGACGCGGAGGTTGGTGAACGCTCCACAAGTTCACGTCTCGACCGCGACGGGGCAGGCAGCGACGACTCCCCTTCTGTACGCCTGATGTGTTCTGGAAAATAGGCGTACCGGGCGCGTTTTTTCTCCCTCTCCCCTTGCGGGAGAGGGCCGGCGAGAGGGGCGGCGAGGCTCGCTCGCCCTTCTGCCAGACGACAAAAACGCTTTTTTACCCAATCCGCGATTCACAGCGGGCATTTCTATGGTCGGCCCTAACGTCCCGCGTTGAGGGTAACGTCCACTGCCCCGTCCGCGAAGGGCGAGACCCGCACGGCGCGGGCCACCTCGACGAGCAGGGCGTTCCAGCCGCGCTTGAGAGCGGCCTCGTAGCCCCGGTTGGCTTTCACCGTCACGTCGGCGCTCACCCACACGACGAAGAGGTTGCCCCTCGCGGTGGTCGCCGTCGCCTCATTCAGCGTCTCGCCCTCGTCGCGCCCGCCGCTGCGGTTCACGTCGCGGTAGGTGAAGAACTTGAGTTCAGCGGCCTGGGCGGGGGCCGAGACGCTCACCGGATCGAGCACGCCGGGCCACGCGACGTTCTGGGCATTGAGGGCCGTCTGGGCGCGGGCGGGCGGCGCGGCGTCGGGGACGCCGAGGCGGAAGCGGCCATCCGTCACCGCCACGCTGGCGAGTTCCTGCACGGGCTGGCCGGAGGCGCTGACCGCCCACGCCCCCACCCGCGTGTCCGGCGAGACGCTGCCCGCCACCCGCCCCGTCACCGTGAGGGCGCCCGCCGACGAGGCGAGGAGGGCCGCCGCGAGGGGAAGGAGAGCCGACAGGCGCGCGTTCATGCCCCCAGTCTACGCGCGGGCCTGACGGACGTGTGACCGGGGATGACGATTCGTTGGGGGTGGAGGGGGGACAAAGAGGAAGGGGCCGAAAGCACCCGGCTCCGGCCCCTCCCCCCTGCTCGGGTGTTATGCGGTGACGTTCAGCGCCCGCTTCACGAGGTCCACGATCTCGGGCATCGTGTCGGCCACGGGCACGTTCGCGGCGGCGAAGGCGGCGAGCTTGCTCTCGGGGGTGCCCACGTCGCCCATGATGATGGCGCCCGCGTGGCCCATGCGCTTGCCCTTCGGGGCCGAGCGGCCCGAGATAAAGGCGACGACGGGCTTGTTCATGCTCTGCGCGATGTACTCGGCGGCGGCTTCCTCGTCGGCCCCGCCGATCTCGCCGATCACCACGATGGCGTCGGTCTCGGGGTCGGCCTCGAACATGGGGAGCACGTCCGCGAAGGTCGTGCCGATCACCGGGTCGCCGCCGATGCCCACGGTGGTCGAGGTGCCCAGGCCCGCGTCGCCGAGGAGCTTGGCGGCCTCGTAGGTCAGGGTGCCCGAGCGGGAGATCAGGCCGACCCTCCCCTTCTGCTGGTAGATGCGGTTGGGCATGATGCCGACCTTGCACTCGCCGCTCGTGACGAGGCCGGGGCAGTTGCCGCCGATGAGGCGGATGCCCTCGCCCCCCTGTTCGCGGCTGATGGCGTCGAGGGCCTTGACCTCCTGCACCGCGCGCATCATGTCCACGGTGGGCACGCCCTCGGTGATCAGGACGATCAGGGGGATGCCCGCGTGGGCGGCCTCCAGCACGGCGTCGGCGGCCCCGGCGGGCGGCACGAAGATGATGGAGACGTTGGCCTCGTGGGCGGCCCGCGCCTCGGCCACCGAGTTGTACACGGGCCAGCCCTCGAAGTCCTGGCCGCCCTTACCGGGGGTGACGCCCGCGACGACCGCCGTGCCGAACTCGCGCATGGCGCGGGCGTGGTTGGCCCCCTCGCGCCCGGTGATGCCCTGGACGATGACGCGGCTGCTGCTGTTGACGAGGATGCCCATTAAAAAACCTCCACGTTTCTTCCTGAGAAACGGCGAGCGAAGCGAGTAGGAGCGGAGACATTCACGCGCAAGCCTGAAAGAACACAGGGGCACGTGTTCTGGAAGGCTCGAGTGTGAACATTACTTGTTCGCCTCCTGGGAAGCCGCTTCCGCCGCCTGGAACATGTCAGGGTACATCTGGATCAGGGGGCTGTTGACCTCGGCCAGGAGGGCTTTGGCCTCCTCCTCCGCCGTGCCCGCGATCCGCATCCGCACGGGCTTGGTGAGGATGCCGTCCTGCAACGCCTGGATGACCCCTTTTGCCACCTCGTCCGCGCGGGTGATGCCGCCGAAGATGTTGATGAAGATGGCCTGCACGTCCCGGTCCTTCGAGACGAGCTTCACCGCGTTGTACACGATGTCGGCCTTCGCCCCGCCGCCGATGTCGAGGAAGTTGGCGGGCTTGGCCCCGGCGCGGTTCACCACGTCGAGCGAGGTCATCACGATGCCCGCCCCGTTGCCGAGGACGCCCACGTTGCCGTCGAGCTTCACGTAGGCGAAGCCGTACTTGCTGGCCTCGATCTCCAGCGGATGCTCGGCCTCCAGCTCGCGCCAGTCGGAGAGGTCCTTGTGGCGGTACATCGCGTTGTCGTCGATCTCGAACTTCGTGTCGAGCGCCACAGGCGTCCCGCTCTCGTCCACGAAGAGGGGGTTGATCTCGACGAGCACGGCGTCCATCTTCAGGGCGGCCTCGCTCATCTTCACCATCATGTCGGCGATCTTGTTCAGGTTGCCCTTGAAGCCCGCCTTGATCGCCACCTCGCGCGCCTCGTAGGGGCGCAGGCCGGTGACGGGATCGACGCGGTGCTTGATGATCTTTTCCGGGGTGGCGGCGGCGACCTCCTCAATCTCCATGCCGCCCTCAGCGGAGGCCATCAGCGTGTAGCTCTGCACGTTGCGGTCCACGATCATGCCGACGTAGTACTCGGTGCCCGCGTCGATGTCCACGGCCTTCGTGACGAGGACCTTCTTGACGGTGAGGCCCTTGATGTCCATGCCGAGGATGTTCTGGCCGTTCTCAAAGGCCTTGTCGAGGTTCGGGCTGAACTTCACGCCGCCCGCCTTGCCGCGCCCGCCGACGTGGACCTGCGCCTTGACGACGACCGGCTGCCCGTACTCGCGGGCGATGTCGCGCACCTCGTCGGGCGTGTACGCCACCTTACCGTCCTGCACGTTGACGCCGAAGCGGCGCAGCAGCTCCTTGCCCTGATACTCGTGAAGCTTCACGGTCTTCCTCCTGTGGGTGGCTCTGGGTCAGGCCGACTTACGCTCTTACTTTTGTCCCGATGAAGGAGTATAAGCCGCCCCGCCGGGTCGCCGGGCTATTGTCCCCGTGGGGGGAACAGCAGGGAAGACACTCCCGTTGGTCGCCCGTCCTCACAGCGTGCAGCAGATCGGGGACGAAGGCACCCGATGTCCCCACCACGAGGGCGACCAGACTCAATAACAGCCATCCAGCCCAACGCTGTTGCCGTGGTCGGCTCCGAATCAGCGACAGCCCAATGGGAGTGAGGGCCACGGCGATCAACAAGACGGCGAACGTGAGAGCCACGGGCCGAATATCTCCACAGCGCCTCTCTTCCTGACCCTCCTCCATACGCCACTCTGTGTTAGCGTGCCCGCCGATGAGCCGACTGGACGACGTGAGGGCGGCGATGGGCCGCGCGGGTGTGGACGCCCTGTGGGTGAGTGCTCCGGCGAATGTGCGCGCCCTGACCGGGTTTTCGAGCGGGGCGGACGGCAAGGTGCTCGTGCTGGCGGGCGAGGCGACCCTCTACACGGATGCGCGGTACACGGTGCAGGCGCGGGAGGAGTCGAGTGTGCCCCAGCACATCGCCCGCCCGCCGGAGACCTACGAACACGCCGCCGAACGGGTGAGGGGCCTGCGGGTGGGCTTCGAGGCCGAGCATCTGACGGTCGCCGGGCTGGAGGACCTGCGTGCCCACTGGGACGCGGCGCTCGTGCCGACGCGCGGGCTGGTGGAGGCGCTGCGGCGGGTCAAGACGGCCCAGGAGGTGGCGGCCATCCGGGAGGCGCAGGCGCTCGCGGACCGGGTGTTCGGGGAGGTCAGGCCCCTGATCCGGGCCGGGGTGCGGGAGATCGACGTGGCGCTCGCCCTCGAACTGGGGTTGCGGCGGGCGGGGGCGGAGGTCGGCTTCGACGTGATCGTGGCGAGCGGGCCGCGCGGGGCGATGCCGCACGGGGTCGCGTCGGAGCGGGTGATTGAGGACGGCGACCTCGTGACGGTGGACTTTGGGGCGCGTCTGCGCGGCTACCACTCCGACATGACGCGGACGGTGGCGGTGGGGACGCCCTCGGAGGAGATGCGCCGCGTCTACAACGCCGTGCTGGAGGCGGAGGAGGCTGCTGTCGCCGCCGTGCGTCCCGGCGTCACGGGCGGGGAGCTGGACGCGCTGGCACGCGGCATTCTGGAGCGGCACGGGCTGGGCGAGGCGTTCGCGCACTCGCTCGGGCACGGGGTCGGCCTGAACGTTCACGAGGGGCCGGGTCTCCGCAAGGGCAGCGAGGACGTGCTGGAACCGGGCATGGTCGTCACCATCGAGCCGGGCGCGTACCTGCCGGGCGTGGGCGGGGTGCGGATCGAGGACCTCGTGCTGGTGACGGAAGGCGGCCACGAGGTGCTGAGCCGGACGCCGAAGGAGAATGTGTAGGGCGCTGGCCGGAAACTCCGGGCGACGGGCAGGACGGCAGGCCCACGCCCGAAGCTCCGGAACATCCGGTTTCCCCGGCGACGGGACACTGGCAACTGGCATCCCGCTCACCAACTGTTCTCCGCCCGGCCCCCAGCCCGAAGCGGGGTGTTAGAATCTGCCCCGAGTTTCACCCCCCAGAGGAGGATTGGTTTCAATGACGATGGAAACGGCGCTTCTGACGCTGGACACGCTCGCCAAGTACCTGCGCGAGAAGGAAGTCCAGCTCGATATCGAGGAAAACAACGGTCAGCGTTTTATCCGCATGGGCTGGCGCTTCGAGATGGGCGACGCGGCGGTCCTCGTGTCCGTGAACGACGGTCCGAACAACACCAGCCGCCTGGAAGTCACCTGCGTGACGCAGAAGCAGTACCCCGAGCGCCGCGCCGAGATCGTGAACATCCTCAACGACCGCAACCGCGAGCGCGCCTTTTCCCGTTCCATCGACGCCGACGGCAACGTCTGGCTGGAGTACGTGGGCTTCTACCCCACCCTCGCCGAGATGCCCCAAGAAACGTTTGACACGCTGTTCGGCGGCGTGCTGATGCATTTCCAGGACGACTACGCGTCGCTGGAGGGCTTCGTGCCCGGCCCGCAGCTCCAGCAGCCGCAGGCGTAAAAAGCAGGAATCAGGGATGAGGAGGGGGCGGGGGAAACTCGCCCTCTTTCTTCCGCTTCTATTTGTGATTATTTTCTTTTAACGAGGGGTAGTGGTTTGTCGGACAAGCATATGAGGCGGCTAATCCCCGGAGGGGAGCACAGTAAGATCAACCTGTGTCAAAAAGGGTTCAGAACAGCCCGAGACTGCTGTCACTGCGTACCTGAATGAGTTGTACGCCGGGGAGGGGGAAGACAGCACACTTCCCCCCGTCGTCGCAGAACTCGGCTTCGAGGTTCTACGCGGCCAGGGGGCGTCCTTCAATGACGCGCTCAGCGGGTCGGAGATGCAGTTCTCCCCTTCCTCAAGGACGGATCGCAACCGGTAGCTCAGGCGAAGGCGGAGTGCAGATGGCATTCAGCCTTCGCCGAGAAAAGTCGTCGTGCCTCAAAGTTCTCCGCATCTGACCGCGTCCTCTTTCGTCGCATCGCTGGACGCGGGAGCTTACGAACGGCGGGCGAGCAGCTCCTCCAGCCGGTCCACGTACCCCGCCAGCGTGCGGAAGGTCGCCTCCACGGGTTCGGGCGAGAGCATGTCTACGCCCGCCTCGCGCAGAGCGTCGATGGGGTCGAGGCTGCCGCCGGAGCGGAGGAAGGCGAGGTAACGCTCGCGGGCGGCGTCAGGGTCTTCCCCGAATTGCACGAGGAGCTGGTGGGCCGCGCTGATGCCGGTCGCGTACTGGTAGGCGTAGAAGTTGGCGTAGAGGTGGGTGGAGAACTGCGCCCAGAGGATGCCGGACCGGTCGCGGTCCATCGTCACGCCGTCGCCGTAACCCTGCGAGAGCAGGTCAGCGGTCAGGGTGATGAGGTCGGGGGCGCTCAGGGTCCCGCCCGCCTCGATGCGGCGGTAGCACTCCAGCTCGAAGCCGGCCAGCGTCGGCATGATGAAGAAGTAGCGGTGAAAGTTGCCGAGCGCCTCCTCGATCAGGGCCACCTCGAACTCGGTGTCGCCGGACGCGCGGGCCTCTTCCATCAGGTGCTGGCGGACCATCGCCTGATTGAAGTTCGACGCGACCTCGGCGTGGAAGAGGGTGTAACGGGGCACGGGGTAGGGATGCTCGCGCTGGGAGAGCAGCGAGTGCATGGAGTGGCCGATCTCGTGGGCGAGGGTGGAGTAGCTGCTCAGCGTGCCGTTCCACGTCATGAAGATGTAGGGCTTGACGCGCCCGGCCCCGGCGGAGTACGCGCCCTGCCGTTTGCCGTCGTTGGCGGCGTAGTCCACCCAGCGCCCCTCGGTCAGGCCCGCCACCATGTCGCGCACATAATCTGCGCCGAGGGGGGCCATGCCCTGCTCAATCCACTCCACCGCCTGCGCGTAGCTCACCTCGCGCGGGGGAACGAGGGCCGCCTTCACGTCGTACTCGCGGAGTTCGGGGAGATCAAGCCAGCGTTTGCGGACATTCCAGGAGCGGTGCCACGTCGGCGTGTGGGCGCGGTAGGTGTCGAGGAGGGTGGTGACGACCTCCACCGGGATGCGGTCGGGGGCGAGGGTCGCCGTGATGGCGTCGGGGTAGCGGCGGGCGCGGGCCAGGAAGACGTTCTGGCGGACGTTCGTGGCGTACATCGCCGCCTGACTGTGGCGGACGGCGAGGTGGGCGTCGGCGTAGTTCTCCCAGGCCTGACGGCGCACCTCGCGGTCAGGGGCGGAGGTGAGGCGGTCCACGTTGCCCTGCGTCACCGTCTCGCCCCCCCCCTTCTCAGATTGCACGGTGCCGAAGCGCAGGTCCATGTTGGCGAGGGCGGGGTGGATGCCGCGCGTGGAAGCGAAGGGGGCCTGGACAGCGCCGAGAAGTTCTTCGACCTCGGCGGAGCGGACGTGCTCGCGGGTGCGCCACAGCCGCTCTAACCGGAGGCGGTGGTCCCCCAGGTCGGGGCGGGTGAGCCACTCCCGCACCGTCGCCTCGTCCAGCGCGAGGAGTTCGGGGCGGGCGAAGGCGGTCACGCTGGCGAAGCGGGCGGCGACGCCGTTGGCCCGGTCGCGGCGGGCGGCGGCCTCCGCGTCGCGTCCGTCCACCGAGGCGCCCATCGAGGCGTAGGAGAGCAGCCGGGTGAGGCGCAGTTCCACGTCGTCGGCCTCGCGGAGGTAGGCGGTCAGCGCCTCGGGGCCGCTGCCGAGCCGCCCGGCGTGGGAGGCGAGGGCGTCGATGGCGGCGGGCAGGGCCTGTGCCTCGGCCTCCCAGGTGTCGGGGGTGGCGAACAGGGCCTCGATGTCCCAGGTCTGCTCGCGCGGCACGTCGGCGCGGCTGGGGAGGGTTGGGGTGGTCACGACCGGAAGGCTAGCACCGGTCTGGGGGAGATTGGGCGGCGGGGTCGCCACGTCGCCACGTCGCCCCCTCTGCTTCGCCGCTTTGCAAGTTACCCCGGTTCTCTCCCACGAACGTCTGATGTGAATTGCGAACTGAGGAGTTGAGACGTTCACGCCCTCTCGCAAGAGGACGAGCGTTGCTCGTCACCCCTCTCCCCGGCCCTCTCCCGCAAGGGGAGAGGGAGAAAAAACGCATCCGGCACGCCTAATTTCTATTTCACACCAAAAGTCACGAGGAGAGAGGGAGGAAAACATCTTGTTCTCAGGCGGCCTGACTCTCTAACTCTCTTGCCCCATCACCCGCCTCTGCCTCAAACATTCGTACAGGACGAGGGCGGCGGCGGTCGCCACGTTCAGGCTGTCGGCGGTGCCGTGCATGGGCACGCGCACGGGGAGGTCGGACACGCGCCACGCGGCGGGCAGACCCTCGTGTTCCGCGCCGAGGATGAGGGCGACCCGGCCCGTGAGGGGCGCGTCCCAGTAGACCTGGGGGGCGTCGGGCGTGCAGGCGACGCGGGTAAAGCCGCGCCCCGCGAGCCACGCCAGCGCCTCCTCCTCTCCCAGCGGGACGACGGGCAGGCTGAAGACGCTGCCCTGGGACGCGCGGATGACGTTCGGGCCGTAGGGGTCGGCCCCGCGCCCGAGGACGATCACGCCCGCCGCGCCCGCCGCGTCCGCCGTCCGCAGGATCGCGCCGACGTTGCCGGGCTTCTCCAGCCCGTGGAGCACGACGAGCACGGCGTCCCCGGTCGGCTCGGGCAGGGTGGGGCTGGGGGCGGGCGCGACCGCGAGGAGACCGTCGGGATTCTCGCGCCCGCTGACCTTCTCGAACGCCTCGCGGGAGAGGTGGAGACGGGGGCCGGGCAGGGTGGGGGCCACCTCACGCGCCTCGGGGCTGTGGAGGGCCGGGCAGGTGTAGAGGGTCCCCGGCAGGATGCCCGCCGTCACCGCGCGGGAGAGTTCGCGGGCACCCTCGATCAGGATGACGCCCTCGCGGTCGCGGTCGCGGCGGGTCTTCAGGCGGACGAGCCGCTTGACGTGGGGGTTTTGCAGGGAGGTGATGGCGTCGGGGGCGGTCATCGGGGCCTCAGTATGAACGGGGGTCGAACCGTCTGACGATCTAAAGGTCGAACGGCTTGGTTGTGCAGCCGCTCCAACGTTCTCGGCGCGACTCGACTGGGCTGTTTGCCGAGGCCGGGTGGAGGGTGGCAGGCCCCGCTATCCTCCTCCCCATGCCTCTCCCCTTTCCCGCGTTCAAGCCCTGTCCGTGCGGGTCGGGGCGGAGTTACGGCGTGTGCTGCGGCCCCCTGCACGCTGGGGAGCGGGAGGCGGCGACGCCCGAAGAGCTGATGCGCTCGCGGTACGCGGCCTATGCCCTGCGCGACACCGGGTACGTGCGGCGGACGTGGCACCCGGAGACCTGCCCGCCGGACCTCGATCTGGGGGACGACGACGCGCGCTACACGGGCCTGACCGTCCACCGGGCCAAGGGGGACGAGGTGACGTTCACGGCGACCCTGCGGGTGGGCGGGCGCACCCACCGTCTGCGGGAACGGAGTATCTTCGTACGGCTGGATGGACGCTGGGTGTACGTGTCGGGGGTGACGCCGGGGGAGTGAGGGAACGGGTCGGGGCACCCAACGAGCGTGGGCGGTGGGAACCTTTCCCCTCACAGCCTCCCGATGCCCGGCAGCAGCGTCACCACGAGGGCCGCCGTACCCACGCTGGCGAGGGTGCTCAGCGCGACGGCACTCGCCACCGTGTCGGCGTCCGCGTCGTACTCGCGGGCGAGGAGGAAGGCGTTGACGGCGGTGGGCATGGCCGAGGCCAGCACGAGGCCCTGAAGGTTCAGCCCGCGCAGGCCGAGCACCAGCCCTATGCCGAGCGCGAGGGCGGGCATGGCGAGGACCCGCAGCAGGACGGCGGTGAGGACGGGCCGCGTCAGGGCGATGCGCGCCGATTGCCCGAGCTGGATGCCGAGCGAGAGCAGCACCATCGGGAGCGCCGCCTGCCCGAGGAGGTCGATGCCCCGCCGCAGACCGAGCGGCACGGGCACGTCCAGCGCCCGGACGAGCAGCGCGGCGGCGATGCACCACACGACGGGCAGGCGGGCGACGGCGAGGAGGCCCGCCCGCGCCCCGCCCGCCGAGCCGTACAGCAGCGGCCCGAGGGTGAAGGTCAACACGACCGAGCACAGGAAGATCACGACCGCCTGATCCAGCCCCGCCTGCCCCAGCGCGAACAGGGCGATGGGCAGCCCGAAGTTGCCGTTGTTGCCGATGGCGACGCTCGCCATGACCGCCCGGCGGGTGCGGCTGGGGGCGCGGCGGGCGGCGAGGAAGGCGACGAGCACGCCCGCCCCGGCGAGGACGAAATACGCCACCGCGAGCCGCAAGCCCGCCTGCACCGTCACCGTCGTGCCCAGCAGACTGCTCAGCGCCAGCGCGGGCGTCAGGGCGTTGAGGCTGACCTTGCCGAGCGTGTCCTGGCTGAGCGTGAAGCGTCGGGCGAGGAGCGCCCCCACCCCCGCGACGAGGACGACGGGCAGGACGACGTTGAGGAGGGCAGCGAACACGGGGGGCAGGATACGGGGGTCGGGGGAGGCTGACCGCCCAGCGGTCTAACGGCGTGGTTGTGAAGTTGCTCTGATGTTTCTGACGGGCCGAGCGGCCAATCGTTTTCTCCTCCCCCTTGCGGGGGAGGTCGGGTGGGGGGTGGCAAGCGGCGCTTGCCCAACACACTCTCTGGACTCGGTTCAGTTTTCGGCGCGGAAGAACCTCCTGGCCTTAGCCTGGGACGCGATGACCAGAACAGCCGCATTTCTCGGCCTGGGCGCGATGGGTGGGCCGATGGCCGCGCACGTCGTTCAGCGGATGCAAAATCAGGGTGGGCGGGCCGTGGTATGGAACCGCACGCGGGCGAGGGCGGACGCACACGCCGCGCGCTTCGGGGGTGAGGCGGTGGACCTCACCGAAGCTGCTCGGGCCGACGTGATCTTCACCTGCCTCCCCACGAGCGCGGAGGTGGACGAGGTGTTGGAGGCCGCGTGGGACGGATTGAGGGCGGGCACCGTCTGGGTGGACTGCACGAGCGGGCACCCGGAGGCGGCGCGGAGACAGGCGGAGAGGCTGGCGGAGCGGGGCGTGGCCTTTCTCGACGCGCCCGTGAGCGGCGGCACGGTGGGGGCGGGGGCAGGAACGTTGACGGTGATGGTCGGAGGTGAGGTGGGGGCGCTGGAGCAGGTGCGCGGCGATCTCGCCTTCGCGGGGAGGGTGGTGCGGGTCGGCGACGTGGGCGCGGGCTTCGCGGTGAAGGCGATCAACAACGTGCTGCTGGCGGCGAACCTGTGGACGGCGGGCGAGGGGCTGGCCGCGCTCGCCCGGCTGGGGGTGGACCTCGGCGCGGCGCTGGAGGTCATCAACGCGAGCAGCGGGCGCAGCAACGCCACCGAGAACCTGATCCCCCGGCGGGTGCTGACGCGCGAGTTCCCGGCGACCTTCGGGCTGGGCCTCCTCGCCAAAGATGCGGGCATCGCCGCCGACGTGGTGCGGGACGTGCGGGGCAGCGCGCCCATGCTGATGCAGACCGAGGCCCTCATCCGCGCCGCCGCCACCCTCATCGGGCCGGACGCGGACCACACCGCCGCCCTGCAACTCGTGGAACAGATGAATGGAACGGTGATTCGATGACACCCCTATTTGCCGTGGCGACCGACGGCGGGCTGGACGCCTTCGCGGGCCTGCTCAACGCCGTGCCCGTCGCGCCCTTCAGCCTGAACTTCGGCTCGAAGACGTACCGGATGGACGAGATCACGCGCGAGGAGCTGTACCGCGAGCTTCAGGGCAATCCCGTCCACCCCACGAGCAGCCAGCCCACCCCGCAGGACTGGGCGACGGCGTACGCGGCGGCGGGCGGAGGCGCAGGCCTCCCCGTCCTCGCCCTCACGATCAGCGCGGCACTGTCGGGGAGCCGGAACGCGGCGGAGCAGGCGCGAACGGTGGCACCGGACCTTCCCGTCACCATCCACGACACGCGCACGATCAGCGCGGCGCAGGCGTTTCAGGTTCACGCGGCGGCAAGTGCGGCCCAGAGGGGCGAGACGCTGGACACGGCGCTGGACTGGGTGCGGCGCACGCACGAGGAGACGGAGCTGTACTTCACCATCGAGACGCTGGAGTACCTGCGCCGAGGCGGGCGCATCGGGCGGGTGCAGGCCACGCTGGGCGGGCTGCTCAACCTCAAGCCCGTCATCACGGTGGACCGTCAGACCGCCGCCTACACGAACGTGGGCCGCGCCCGCTCCTACAAAGGGGCCACCCTGGCCCTCGCCGCGCAGGTCACGGCCCGCTACGGCGAGGGCACACCCCTGCGCCTCGGCCTGCTCTACGGCAGCGTGCGGGAGGATGCCGACGCGCTGCTGGAGGCGATCAAGGAGCGTCACCCCATCGTCTGGTCGGGCTTCGCGGGCGTGAACCCGGTCCTCAACGTCCACACCGGGCCGAGGGCGTTGGGGGTGGCGGCGGCACCGGGGAAGTGGGCGTGGGAGAGGAGTTAGGTGTTAGGGATAAAGGATGAGGAATGAGGACTAACCCCTAACGCCTCACTCCTAATCCCTAAACGGCAGTGTCCCCGGCAACCCCCCCTCCTCCCCCAGCCACGCTTGAAGCGCCGCGCGGGCCTCCGGGCGGAAGCCGTAGGTGAGGGCGGCGGGGGCATCCACGTCGAGCACGGCGTAGGGGTTGTAGAGGGCGAGGTGGAGGTCGGGCCGCACCCCCCTCAGCGCGGGCTGGCGGTGGCGGGTCGTCGTGGCGAGGATCACCGGAAGGCCGGGGGCGCGCACGGCCTCCCAATCGAGGTCCGCCGGGTCGTCGTAGGCGAGGAGGTCCACGCTGTAGACGGCCCCGAGGTCGCGGGCGAGGGCTTCGGCGTCCACGCTCGCCTCGCTGACGTTCTCTCGCGTCACCTTCCGCTGGGCGACGAGGCGAACACGGCTGCCGGGCGGTGGGGCGACCGGGGCACGGTACGGAGTGAGACCGCGCGCCCAGGCGTCGGCGAGGAGGGGCGCGTCGGCCTGCGGGTCGAGCGTCGTCTCCGCGTCGGCGGGGTGGGCGGCGGCGAGGGTGTGCAACCTCTCCAGGCTGGCCTCCACCTCGCGGCGGTCGAGGCTGCCCGCCAGCGCCTCCCGCATGGCGGCGAGCGTCGTCTCCTGCGCCTCGCGGCGGCCCAGCGCCATCACGAGGTCGGCCCCGGCACCCAGGGCGAGGACCGCCGCCTCCCCGCGCCCGTAGTTCGCGTCGATGGCCTGCATCCCCATGCTGTCGGTGACGGTGACGCCCGCATAGCCCCACTCCCGGCGCAGGAGGTCGGTGAGGACGGCGCGCGACAGGGTGGCCGGGTGCTCGGGGTCGAGCGCGTCGTAGACGATGTGGGCGGTCATCACGGCGGGCGCGGCGGCGAGGCAGGCGCGGAAGGGGACGAACTCCACCGCGTCGAGTTCCTCGCGGGACTTCGAGACCCGTGGCAGGGCCTTGTGGCTGTCGAGGTGCGTATCGCCGTGGCCGGGGAAATGCTTGACGCAGCCCGCGACCCGCTCCCGCGCGTGCCCGCGCAGGGCCGCCGCGCCGTGCCGGGCGACGAGCAGGGGGTCCGCGCCGTAGGCCCGCTCCCCGATGACGGGGTTGGCCGGGTTCACGTTCACGTCGAGCACGGGCGCGAAGTTCCAGTTCACGCCCACCGAGCGCAGTTGCCGGGCCAGGGCCGCGTTCACGTCCTCGGTGAGCCTCACGTCGTCCGCCGCGCCGAGGCTCATCGCGGAAGGGGCGAAGGGCCAGAAGGTCGGCCTCAGAATCGCGCCCCCCTCGTGGTCGAGGGCGATCAGGGCATCCTCGCCGAGCAGGTCGCGCAGGTCGGCGCAGAGCTGGCGCAGTTGCGCGGCGTCCCGTACATTCTTGCCGAACAGACACACGCTGCGGACGCCGTGCCGCCGCAGGTGGGCCACCGTGTCCTTGTCGAGGGTCGGGCCGGGAATGTCCACCATCGCCAGCGCGCCGGGGGGGAGAGAAGTCACGGGGTCCAGCGTAAAGGCTGGAGGGTCCAACCGTCGAAGGTCGAACCGTCTCACCGAAGGTCCGCCTGCCGTTTGACGGTTCGACCGTTAGACCGTTAGACACGCGCGTATCCTGCCCCCCATGCATTCCCTCCTGGCATCCCTACGCGGCCAACTCATCGTGAGCGTGCAGGCGGACGAGGGCAGCCCGCTACGGGACACGGCCCTCATCGTGGCGCTGAGCCGGGCGGCGCTGGTGGGCGGGGCGGCGGGCTTGCGGCTGCGGAGTGGCGAGGACATTCGGGCGGTGCGGGCGATTGCGGGGAACGTGCCCATCATCGGCCTGACGAAGAACAACCATCCCGACACCGACGTGTACATCACCGCCACGCCGGACGAGGTGCGCGAGGTGGCCGGGGCGGGCGCGGACGTGGTGGCCTTCGACGGGACGGACCTGCCCCGGCCCTTTACGGTGGGCGAACTCGTGGGAGCCACGCACGCGGCGGGCGCGTTGGCGATGGCCGACATCAGCACGCTGGAGGAGGCGCGGGCGGCCCTCGCGGCGGGCGCGGACATCGTGGGCACGACGATGAGCGGGTACACGCCGCACAGCCCGAAGCAGCCGGAGCCGGACTTCGCCCTGATGGACGCCCTGCGCGAGGGGGGGCTGCCCTTCATCGCCGAGGGGCGGCTGAACACGCCGGAACTGGCGGCGGAGGCGTTGCGGCGGGGTGCTCATGCGGTCGTGGTGGGGAGCGCGATCACCCGCCCGGACCACGTGACACGGTGGTTCGTGGGGGCGGTGCGGGGGGCGTGAGGGCACGCCGGGCCAAGCGGTAGGCGAACGGCAGGGCGGCGAGCGCGAGCGTCCCGGCGAGCAGGTTGGGCGGCAGCCCCACCCCGAAGGCGCGCATCACGGGCATGTCCGGCTCGTACAGCGTGCTCGTGGTGGGCACGAGGGCAGCGACGTACAGAAAGCCGATGAGGGCCAAGGGGACGAGCGCGGCGACACGCAGGTGAAACGGAGCGTCCTGTCCGGGCCGCCACAGGAGTCACAGCCCCAGTCCGCCCAGCGCCGCAAAGGCCACGAACCCCATGACGAGGTGGCCGTATCAGGAGGGTATGGGCGCGTGCGGCGGCCATGCCGGGTGGTAGAGGTGAGTCGCATTCGCGTCGATGAGCACGCCGCCGAAGCCGAAGAGCAGGATGAACGTCAGGACGAGTTGACCGGGTTGAGCGTGGGCCGCACGTCACCCCTCGCGGTCAGGACCAGGGGCCAGGCGGCGGGCCACCGGGGGCAGCAGCGAGACCAGCATCACCCCGGCGAGCAGCCGCGCGGTCACGACGACGCTCTGCGGCTGTCCCGCCTTGATCGCCACCCCGGAGAAGGCCCACACGAAGACCGCCCCGTACACGGGGTCCCGCCACGCGAAGCGCCCGAGCAGGCCGATGGCCGCGCAGACGGGCAGCATGATCAGCGCCCACGCCGGGGCACTCAGGCCCAGGCCCGTGAAGCCCAGCACCTCCAGCGCCGAGGCCACGGTGAGGACGGTCGCCACGGTGAGCCACCCGGCATACAGGCTGGCGGAGACGCGCAGGACGCGTTCGAGGCCATGCACCCGGACTCGCGGAATCTCCAGCGCGTGGTACAGCCACAGCGCCGTCAGGAATTGTCCGATCAGCACGGCGGTGGACGCGAGACGCCACTCCCGCTGGGTGGCAACGAACCATACGAAGTTGAAGCCCATGTTGACGATCAGGGGCAGCCGGGCGCGGGCGTAGCGCGGATTGTCCCGGCCCGCCCCGAACGCCTGCGCGGCGGCCAGTCCGAGCAGGCCCGGATAGATCGCGCTCCAGATGCCGAACGCGCCGTTGGTGGGCTGAATCAGAATGCCCGTGTTCTGCCGGTCGGAAAGCTGTTCGATGGTCGGCCCGAACCAGCCCCGCGTCCCGCTGAGGACGCCCAGGCCCACGCTGAGAAAGGGCACGACGAGGGCGGCGAGGCGCAACGCACCGCCAGGTTGCCGATCTTCGGGCACGGCGGGCACAGTCGCGGGGGCCGAGCCGACCGCCGCCCCACTCAAACGGCCCGTCACCTGCCGCACGAGGTCGCGGGCAGCGTCCACTGCCGCCGTCGCCACCCGCCGCAGGACCCGGCCCGCCTCCTGCCCGGCGGCCAGCAGAGCCTGGGGCAGGGTGAGGGCGCGCAAAGAACGTACTCCGGTCATAGAGTCCTCCTCGGGGGCGATACGACTTCCTATCCAACAAATCAACCGACCGTTCGATTGATTGAACTACAGTACACTCCTGGGAGGAGGGCAGGTTGTGGCGTCGGGCACACGTTCCAAAAATCCACTTGGGCGTCCCAGGCGGCCCGCAGCGGGCGACGGTGGCACCGACACGCGGGCGACCATCCTCGACCGCGCCGAGGAGTTGCTGGCCGGGCGGGGGTACGCGGGGATGTCGATGGATGACGTGGCCCGTGCGGCGGGCGTCACGAAGGGCACGCTCTACCACCACTTCCCGGAGGGCAAGGACGCGCTGATCGTGGCGGTGGGCGACCGGAGTCTGAGGCGTCACGGGGAGGGGCTGGCGGCGGCCATCTCGTCGGCGGGGGACGCTCGGGCCGGGCTGGAGGCGGTGGCCCGCTGGGTGCTGACGAACAGCGGCGGACCCGAACGGCTCCTGCGGGACAGTGGCCGCTTCCTGCCACCGGAACAGGCCGAGAACATGCGGCGGGGCTTCATGACGCGGATGTACGGGCCGGTGCGCGAGCTTCTGGAGGGCGGGGTTGCCCAGGGTGAGCTACCTCCCCACGACGCGGAGTTCGTGGCCTGGGCCTTTCTGGGCCTGCTGGCGGAGTTCGCCGAGCTGCAACACCTCCTCGCACGCCCCCGCCTCGCCGAGCAGATCGTGAGCCTCATGTTGAATGGCATCGGGGCGGAATAGGTCATCCCAAGTCGTCACGGCAGGGAGTCGTCGTGCCACGTCAACCACGGGGCGCGCGTGCCGGAAGCGGAGAAGTGGAGGAAGGCGGTAATTCCTTCTTCGAGCGGGACGACTCACGACGCGGGGAACTCGTCCACCTGCCCGTTACTCAGAACGAATCCAGAGACCGCCTTGTTCCGGTCCTCACCCTCAGCCGCCCGCGTCGTCCAGCCGGGATGCTCGCCCTCCGCGTCGGGCAGGTGCATCAGGAACGCCTCCAGCCCGTTGCTGAGGAGGCACAGATTGCCGTGCGGCGGATTCTCCAACCAGACTTCGGCGGGGCGGCATTCCCGGAGAGGTGCTAAAAGCTCGCGCAGTTCTTCCACCCCGCGAACCTGAATCCCCTTTCCAGCAAGAATCAGAAGGCACACTCCCACTCGCCAACTGTAGCTGCCCGCCCGGACATGAGACGCGGCCCCTATCCTCTCAGACGGGTTCAGGAAGCTCACGCTAGAGTCTGAGGCACGCCTCAAGCCCACTTCACCCACGTCCCCAAGGAGTGCCCATGAAGAAGTTCCTCGTGACCGCCGCCCTGCTGACCCTCGGAGCGGCCTCCGCCCAGAAGACGCAGATGGAGTTCTGGACGATTGCCCTCGCGCCCCTGTTCAACGACGAGATGAACCGGCTGGTGGCCCAGTTCGAGAAGGAAAACCCGAACGTGGACCTGAAATGGGTGGACGTGCCCGCCACCGCCATCGAGCAGAAGCTGCTGGCCGCCATCGCCTCGGGCCGCCCGCCCGCCGCCGTGAACCTCGCGTCGGACATGGTGGTGAAGATGATGGACCAGGGCGCGCTGGAACCGATGACGTTGACGGACGCGCAGCGCAAGACGTACTTCCCGGCGGCGCTGGGCACCTTCACCTTCGACGGCAAGGTGGCGGGCGTGCCGTGGTACTGGGCACCGAAGGTCGTGGCGTATAACACCGACATCTTCCGCAAGGCGGGGCTGGACCCGGCCAAGCCGCCCCGCACCATCCAGACGATGATTGCGGCGGCGCGGCAGATCAAGGACAGGACGGGAAATTACGGCTTCATGCCGAACATCAACAACCTGAACATGCTCGTCCTCTTTCAGGAGGCGGGGCTGCCCATCTTCGACAAGAGCGGCGGCAAGGCGGTGTTCAACGGCCCCGAGCACGTCAAGCTCCTCCAGACGTACATGGACCTGTACAAGAAGGGCTATTTCCCCGAGGACACCATGCGCCGGGGCTTCACCGCCGCCACCGAGCTGTACTCCAGCGGCAAGCTGGGGATGCTGATCACCGGGCCGCAGTTCATCCTGCGCGTGGAGAACGACAACAAGGCCGTGTACGACGTGACGCGGGTGGCCCCGTACCCCATCAACCTCGCCGGGAACGTCATCCATACGCCGCTGATGGGCTTTTCCGTCCCGAAGGGTGCCCGTGACAGGGCGCTGGCGCAGAAGCTCGCCCTCTTCCTCACGAGCGACGTGAACCAGCTCGCCTTCTCGAAGGTCACGAAGACGACCTTCCCCAGCACCGTGAAGGCCAGCACCAACGCGTTCTTCAAGCAGGGCGGCCAGAACGCCGTCGATCAGGGCAAGCTCGTCGCCAGCACCGAGCTGAAAAAGGCGCGGGACCTGACGCTGGTGTACCCGGACGCCAGCCGCCTGAACAAGGTTTTCAAGGACAACATCGAGTCCGCCATGAGTGGGCAGAAGGGTGCCAAGCAGGCCCTCGATGACATCGTGAAGGCGTGGAACGCGAGCCTGTAAGCGGAGTGATGAGCACTGAGGAATGAGAGATAAGGGGCGGCGCGTGGGCCTGGGAGACTGGGCCGCGTGCCGCCTCCGTTTGGTCTCTGTTCTCTATTCGACTTCGGGAGGCGTTGAGATTCAAGCTCTCTTGAGTGCCATGCTCGTTCACCCCCACCCGGCCTCCCCCCTCAAGGGGGAGGAGCTAACAGCACAAGCTCCTGCTCTTCTTTCTCCCTCTCCCCTTGCGGGAGAGGGGTGGCGAGCCTCGCTCGCCCTTCTTCCCCTCCGAGGTCAACCCATGCGCTTAACTGGCAGTCTCATCCTTCCGTTGCTCCTCTCCCCCGCCCTCGCCGCCCCCCTCCCCGTCACCCCCGTTCCCGCCGCTCGGGCCATTCAACCGGGCGCGACCCTCACACCGCAGCCGAAGAGGGCGGAGTTTCCAACCGGGACGCTTCCCCTCTCCGGCCTCGGCGTGCGGGTGGTCGGCAACGCGCCGGAGTTGGGCTGGGCGGTGCGCGACCTGCGGACCGAGTGGAAGACGCGGCTGGGGGCTGGCCTGCCCGACGGGGGCAGCCGAAGCGTCGTGATCGGCACGCGGGCGGACGCGGGATTGGCGGCGCGGGCGAAGGCGGCGGGCCTCCTCACCGAGGCGGCGGAGGGGTACGCGCTGTGGGTGGACGCGACGGGGGCCTACGTGGTGGGCGCGGATGCGAAGGGGGCGTACTCCGGCGCGCAGACGTTGCGGCAACTCCTCACGCCGGGCGGGCTGAGGTTCGCGCGGGTGCAGGACGCCCCGGCGTTGAGGCAGCGGGTGGCGATGCTGTATCTGGACTCCTCCAGCCAGCCCGTGAACGACCGCCTCATCCCCATGCTCGCGCAGCTCAAGTACAACGCCGTGCTCGTCATGTCCAACTATGTGCAGTGGGATGTGGCGAAGGCGGGCGGCTGGGCACATCCCGGCGGCGCGACGAAGGCGGAGGCGGCCCGCGTGGCGCGGCTGGCGCGGGAGCATGGGATGGAGGTCATCCCCCTCATCGAGACGCTGGGGCACGTCGGCTGGATGTTCCACGGGGGGCGGAACCTCGACCTCGTGCAGGACCCGGACTCGCAAAGTCCCTTCGCCTACGACACGCTCAACCCACAGACCTACGAGCGCGTCGTCTTGCCCGTGCTGCGCGAGGCGGTGGAGGTCTTCAAACCGAAGGTGCTCCACATCGGTCACGACGAGGTGAGGAACCGCGACCGCTTCCCCGCGCGGGCGAACGGGAAGGCGGTAGGCTTCGAGAAGCTGTTCGTGGACGACATGCTTAAGCTCCACGGCTTCCTGAAGTCCAGGGGCGTCGGGACGATGATCTGGCACGACGCGGCCTTCGCGGACAGCGTGGTGGATACCCTCCCGGCGCGGTTGCCGAAGGATATTCAGGTCGCCTACTGGAACTACGAGCCGGGGGCCGACTTCCCGATGCTCGCGCGTATCAAGGCCGCCGGATTCCCGGTGCTGGGCGCGTCGTGGCACGAGCCGGGCAACGCCGAGGGGCAGGCGCGGGCGGCGGCGGGAGCCGGGGCCGTCGGCATGATTCAGACGCGCTGGGCGGGCTACTTCGGCAACGGCAGCCTCTGGGACGGGGCCGCCGAGCAGAGCGTGGCCTACGTGCGGGGCGGGGCGAGCTTCTGGAATCCGGCTGGAAAACCAGTGGACGCAGAGGCCGTGTTCCGCGACCTCTACGCGCCGGGCACCTACCGGAATACGGTGGGCCACCTCGTCAACCTCACGCCGCTCGTGACCCGCAAGCTCACCGACGAGGGCGGGAAGGGCTGGATTCTCAAGGGGCCGGACACCGACCTGCGGAACCTTCCGACCGGGACCGTGCGGGTGGGTGCGTACCGCTTCGACGTGCGCGGGGCCGTGATGCTGCGGGGGAACCGGGCGGCGGCGCGGGAGTTGCCGGAGCGGGTGACGGTGGAGCTGGGCCGCAAGGCCGAGGCGCTGGCCTTCCTCCACACGACGGGCTGGCCCGCCGCCACGAACCGCGAGGTCGTGGGCCGCTACGAGGTGCGCTACGCGGACGGCTCGGTGCAGAACGTGCCGCTGGAGTACGGGCGACACCTCCGCGCGTGGACGGACACCGTGCCCACTAGCCTCGTCGCCGCGCCGGGCTGGGCGGGCAGGACACGTGACGGGCTGGAGGTCAACGTGCCCGTGCTGGAGTGGACGAACCCCAAGCCGGGTGTGGCGATTCAGAGCGTGACGCTGGTGAGCGAGGGCAAGGGGGCCAATCCGACCCTGATCGGGCTGACGCTGATTGGGGGCGGGAGGTAACACCTACTCCGGCTGCACCGCCACCGTGCCGAGGCCGAGCGCGATGTACACGCCCCCGGTCACGTACCTCTGCCGCCGCGCGAAGACCCGGTTGCCTTGCAGCCGCTTGCCGACCGCCCCCGCGAGCAGGGCATACACCCCGTCGCTGAGGGTCGCCAGCACGAGGAACAGCGCCCCGAGGGTCAGGGTCTGGAGGGCGACCGGGCCGCGTTCCGGCTGGATGAACTGCGGCAGGAAGGCGAGGAAGAACAGCGCCGTCTTGGGGTTGAGCGCGTTGACGAGGGCACCCTGCCAGAACACCTAACTCAGCCTCTTCGGAGCCGGGAGGTCGGGCGTGTGAACTTCCTCCTGGGAGAACAAAGTCCTGACGCCGAGGTAGACGAGGTACGCCGCGCCGAGGTACTTCACGGCAGTGAACAGCAGCGCGGACGACAGCACGAGCGCCGAGAGGCCGACCGCCGCCGCGAGGACGTGGAGCAGCCCGCCCACCTGCACCCCCAGCGCGGAGACCAGCCCCGCCCGCCTTCCCTGGTGCAGACTCCGCGCGACGATATAGAGCACCGAAGGGCCGGGCACGACGAGTAGGGCGAGCGCGGCGACGACGAAGAGGGCGAGGGTGGACGGGTCGGGCATGGGGGACCTCCGGTCTGGGTCCAGTTAGTCAGCCTGAGGAGGGCGTGTCAAGTTCGCGGCGGCAAGAGCACCATTCCCATGCGACGATCAGGCCGATGAGCGAGGCGTTGCGGCTGATGGCAGACTATGAATGCTTTCCCCTGTGGTCGGAGGCCGGGAACGCGGACCCGCCGACGCTGTGCCTTTCGCCGGGGCTGACAGCGCGCCTCCTCAATTGGGCAGAGGCTTACGACTCTACGCTCGACCTGAGTGACGCGCCTGCTTCTCTGCCGATGCGCGCGGCCTTCTTGCGGGCTGGAGAGGACGAGTGGCACGCCTTCGAGCGTGAGGAGCACACCTCTTGCGGGAACTGCGGGAAGCTCGGCCCGACCTGCGGATGACGTACTACAGCGTCCTGCTGGGCCGTTCCGTAGAGCCGGAGACGGATGAACTACTCGACCTCTTGAACGACATCGGAGAGGTGGTGGGCGTGCTGTGGCGCTCGGCGTCCGAGGGCGTGCGGCACAAGAGGAGCGTGGTGGGCTTTCTGCGGAACCGGGCCGGGGAAGTCTTCATCCCACGTCGGGCGAGCCACAAGACCCGTTGGCCGGGCGCACTCGACTTCAGCGTGGGCGGGCTGGTGCTGGCGGGTGAGTCCTGCGACGACGCCTTCCTCCGCGAGACACGGGAGGAACTGAATCTCGACGTGGAGGCGTCTTCCTGGCGGCGGGTCGGAACGTTTAGCCCTCTCGACACGACCCTGCGCTGCTTCACTCACGTCTACGAGGTGCCCACCGAGACCACGCCTAACCTCAACCCGGACGACTTCAGCGGCGGCGAGTGGCTGACGCCGAACGAGATCAGGAGGCGGGCAGCAGGGGGAGAGGCGGTGAATGGAGACCTACTGGAAATTGTGAACTTAATGTTCGGCAAGCAGTGACGCCGCCTTCTCTTGCATTCGTATGGCAGAAGGGCGACAACTCCGGGGACTTGTGTTGAACTGTCCCCGATGACTGGTCAAGAACGTCTGTCGGTGGCGATTGTGGGCGGCTCGGGGTACGCGGGCGGGGAGTTCCTGCGGCTGGCGCTGGGGCACCCCCACCTCCACGTGACGCAGGTGACGAGCGAGCGCAGCGCGGGGCAGCCCGTGGCCCTCGTCCACCCGAATCTGCGGGGCCGCACGAACCTCAAGTTCCGCAGGGCCGCCGAGCTGGAGGAGGCGGAGATCGTGGTCCTCGCCCTGCCGCACGGGAGCGCGGCAAAGCGTCTCGCCGAGTTCGAGGGCAAGGGGCGCGTGATCGTGGACCTCTCCGCCGACTTCCGGCTGAAGGACCCGGAGGTGTACCGGGCGACCTACGGGGAGGACCACCCGACGCCGGAGAGGTTGGGCGAGTGGGTGTACGGCAACCCGGAGCTGCACCGGGGGGAGTTGCGCGGCGCGACCCGCATCGCCTGCGCGGGGTGCTTCGCCACGGGGGTGATTCTGGCGCTGTATCCCCTGCTCAAGCTGGGTGTGCTGCTGCCGAAGGACATCATCGCCACGGGCCTCGTCGGGTCGAGCGCGGCGGGGTCGAGCGCGACGGAGGCGAGCCACCACCCGGAGCGGGCGGGGAGCCTGCGCGTGTACAAGCCCGTCGGGCACCGCCACACCGCCGAGGTTCAGCAGGAGTTGCCGGGCAACTTCCCCCTCCACCTCACGGCGATCAGCACGCCGCGCGTGCGGGGCATCCTCACCACGGTTCAGGCGTGGATTCCCGACGGCTACTCGGACCGGGACGTGTGGAGCGCCTACCGCGAGGTGTACGGGGCCGAGCCGTTCATCCGCATCGTGAAGGTGGCGAAGGGGATTCACCGCTACCCCGACCCCATGCTCCTCGACGGCACGAACTACTGCGACCTGGGCTTCGAGATGGACACCGAGTCGGGCCGCGTGGTCCTGATGAGCGCCATCGACAATCTCGTGAAAGGCACGGCGGGGCACGCCATCCAGAGCCTCAACGTCGCGCACGGCTGGGAGGAGCCGACGGGGCTGGAGTTCGCGGGGCTGCATCCGGCCTGAGAAGGTTGACCCGACCCGGCTTCTCCCCCTCAACCTGTTCTTCCAAAACGTTCGAGAGAAGAACAGGGTCATGCTGAGCGCCCCCAAGCATCTCACCTCATGACAGGAGGCCCTTCGCTGCGCTCAGGGTGACAATTCTTCCTTCGTCAACTGCTTCTGGCGACGGGCGACCCCTCTACCCCGGCGGCACCCGTACGATGCTCAGCATGTAGCGCCCGAGGGCCTGGATCGCCTGATAGAAGCGGCCAAACTCGATGGGCTTGACGACGTAGCTCGCGGCGTGGGCCTGGTAGGAGCGCAGGATGTCCTCCTCGGCCTGGCTGGTGGTCAGCATGATGACGGGGATGGTCATCAGGTCGGGGTCGCGCTTGAGCAGGGCGAGGAGTTCGAGGCCGTTCATGCGCGGCATGTTGATGTCGAGCAGGATCACGTCGGGGCGCGGGGCCTCCTCGTCCTTGCCCTCGTGGCGCAGAAAGGCGAGCGCCTCCACGCCGTCGCGGGCGATGTGCAGCCGGTTGGCGATGCCGGCGGCGGCGAAGGCTTCCTCCGTGAGCAGGATGTCCGCCTCGGTGTCCTCGACGAGCAGAATCTCGATGGGGGTGGTCTCGGAGCTGAGCATCGGTGGGTCTCCCGTCCTTCGCCCCGTAGTGTCCTCTACGGTCGTGTTTGCAGCCCCCGGAAGCACTTCACGTTCCCGACACGCGGTCTTGGCGAACTCTTGAGGTGGGACGGGGGAGTCGCCAGGAACCAGTTGTCAAGAGCAATGGGCAGAAGAACTCTTGTGACCCTGAGCGCACCGAAGGGCCTCATTTCTCCCGTTTCTAGATGCTTCGCTGACGCTCAGCATGACCCTTCTCGCCACTGCTTTAGAGCTGTGCAAAGGCGAAGGCCTTGTCATCAGCCTTCTGCCTTCTGCCTTCTGCGTCTTCTGCGGACACCCTCCTCAGCACGGACCGGACCCGACCCCGGTTTTTCTGGCGACTGGATGCTGGCGACTCCGTATGCCCTAGCCTGAGCGCATGAACCTCCTCCAAGCCTCCCTCGCAGGCGGGTCCGCCTTTCGTGAGCCGTCGCAGTTGCTGGACGGGCTGACTCTCGCAGTCGCCTCGCGGGCCGTGCCGGGCGTGCCGTACACGCTCGCGGACGTGCTGACCCACCTCGCCGTGACGGGCCGGGCGAGCCTCGACCTCGCGTCGGGGGGGCGGCAGACGTGGCCGGAGGGATTGGACGTTTGGCCTGATCCGCCCACGACCGAGGAGGGCTTCCGGCGACTCGTGGACGACCTCACCCTGGGACTGGCGGAGGCGCAGGTTCTCGCGGGCGACCCGTCCAGCCGGGCGCGCGACGTGCTGACCGACCTCGCGGCGCACAACGCCTACCACTGGGGGCAGGTGGCGTTGCTGCGGCGTCTGCTCGGCGACTGGCCGGAGGGGGACGAAGCGTGAGGGTCCATGTGGGGAGCCGGAACCCGGCGAAGGTGCGGCCCGTGCGGGACGTGTTCGGGGCATGGTGGCCGGACGCCGAGGTGGAGGGGGTGGACGTGCCGAGCGGCGTGCCGGGGCAGCCCGTCGGGGAGGCGCAGACACGCGAGGGGGCGGTGAACCGGGCGCGGGCGGCCCTCGTGGGCGCGGACTGGGGCGTGGGGCTGGAGGGCGGCGTCACCTTCGAGGGGGAGGAGGGACGGCTCTTCGGGTTCGTGGCCGTGGCGCGCGGGGGACGGGTGGAGGTGGCACGGTCGGCGGAGGTGCGGCTGCCGCCCGTCGTCGTGGCGCGCGTCCGGGCGGGCGAGGAACTGGGCCGGGTGATGGACGAGTTGCTGGGCACGGTGGACGTGAATCGCGGCGTGGGGAGTTTCGGGGCGCTCAGCCGGGGCTTTGTGACGCGGGCGGACGTGTGGCGGCAGGCGGTCGCGTTCGCTACGGTCCCCTTCCTGGAGGCCGGGTTGTACGCTGAGCCATGACCCCAGACGCGCAGGTGACGAACAACGAGGCCGCCCGCCGCTACGAGATCACGCAGGACGGGCGGGTGGTGGGCTTCGCCGAGTACCGCCCCGCCGGAAGCGCGGTGATGTTCACCCACACCGAGATCGAGGAGGGCCACGAGGGGCAGGGTCTGGGAAGCACCCTCGTCCGCGCCGCGCTGGACGACGCCCGCACCCAGGGGCGGCAGGTCGTGCCCATGTGCCCCTTCGTGGCAAATTACATCCGCGAGCACCGGGAGTATGTGGACCTCGTGCAGCCGGGGCAGCGGGGGGTGTTCGGGTTGTGAGGAAGCCGCCAGCGGCCAGCTTCCAGCCGCCAGCAGGGCAGACGGGCTTGTGCTCTCCTCCTGTGTGAGTTGTCCCCGCCGTGGGAACGCACGGTTGACCTGCGACTGAAGGCGCAGAGTCGGGAGTATGACGGTCTCCCCCACCTCCTCCCCCGGCGTGCCGTGGCTCACGCGGTTGACGCTGCTGCTCACCGCCGCGCTGACGATCATGAGCGGGGCGACCATCGCGCCCTCGCTGCCCGCAATGCAGGAGCATTTCGCGGGGTTGCCGAACGCCGATGTCCTCGTGCGGCTGACGGTGACGGTGGTGGGTCTCGCCATCGCGGTGAGTGCGCCGCTGAGCGGATATCTCACCGACCGGGTGGGGCGGCGGCCTGTGCTGGTCGGGGCGATGCTGCTCTACGCGCTGGCGGGGTCGAGTGGGCTGTACGCGCCCGACCTCACGACGCTGATGCTGGGGCGGGTGCTGCTCGGCCTCGCGGTGGGGGCGACGATGACGGCGGGGGCGGCGCTCGTGGCGGACCTGTTCGCGGGAACGGAGCGGGCACGGTTCCTGGGGGTGCAGAGTGCCTTCACCAGCCTCGGCGGGGTGATCTTCCTGCCGCTGGGTGGGCTGCTGGCGGAGGTGGGGTGGCGTGCCCCCTTCGCGGTGTACCTCGCGGCCCTGCTCATCGTGCCGCTGGCGCTGCGGCTGCCGCGCGGGGAGGCGGCGGGTCCGGCCACGGCGGAGGCGGCGAGCGAGCGGGTGCCGTGGCGCACGGTCCTCCCGGCCTACGCGGTTGCGCTGGCGTACATGGTCGTCTTCTACCTGATGCCGACCCAGCTTCCCTACAGGCTGGGCGGGCTGGGCGTTCCCCCGGCGTGGACGGGCTTCGTGATGGGCATCAGCACCTTGTCGGGCGGGGTCGCGGCCCTGTGGTTCGCGCGGCGCGGTGGCACGCGCACGCCGACCCGCACGGCGGGGCTGAGCCTGCTCGCGCTGGCGGTGGGATGGGCGATGGTGAGCCTCGCGCCCTCCGCCCTCTGGGTCGTCCCCGGCCTGATCGTCGGTGGGGCGGGGGCGGGGCTGGTGACACCGAACCTGACCACCTTCCTCGCGGACCTCGCCCCGGCGCACGCACGCGGGCGGGTGATGAGCGGGCTGTCGGCGAGCGTCTTCCTGGGGCAGTTCCTCTCGCCGCTGCTCGCGCAGCCCTTCGTGCGCGGGGGGGACGTGGCCCCCACCTTCGCGGCGGGGGCGGGCGGGGCGGTGCTGCTCGGCGCGGTCCTCCTCGCCGTGAGCTGGAGATTGGCCGCGCGCCGGGCGCTGGCGGGGTGACGCTATCCTGACGCCCATGATCGTCGTCAAGGTGGGCGGAAGCGCCGGAATCGACTATGACGCCGTGTGCGCCGACCTCGCCGCGCGGTGGAAGACGGGGGAACGCTTCGTCCTCGTCCACGGGGGCAGCGGGGAGACGAACCGCATCGCCGAGGCGCTGGGGCACCCGCCGCGTTTCGTCACCAGCCCGAGCGGCTACACGTCGCGCTTCACGGACCGCGAGACGCTGGAAATCTTCGAGATGGTGTACTGCGGCAAGATGAACAAGGGCATCGTCGAGCGGCTGCAACGCCTCGGCGTGAACGCGGTGGGCCTCTCCGGGCTGGACGGGCGCATCTTCGAGGGCCGCCACAAGGACTCCGTGCGGGCGGTCGAGAACGGCAAGGTCAAGGTCCTGCGCGGCGACCACACGGGCACGGTCGAGCGGGTGAACGTGGACCTCGTGAACCTGCTCCTCGGCGCGGGCTACCTGCCCGTCCTGACGCCCCCCGCCGCGAGCTACGAGGGCGTGGCGATCAACGTGGACGGCGACCGGGCCGCCGCCGCATTAGCGGTTGCACTGAAGGCCGACGCCCTGCTGCTCCTCTCCAACGTGCCCGGCCTGCTGCGCGATTACCCGGACGAGGCGAGCCTGATTCGGGAGATTCCCGCGAACGACGTGGAGAGCTATCTGGAGTTCGCGCAGGACCGCATGAAGAAAAAGGTTCTTGGGGCTGCCGAGGCGGTGCAGGGCGGTGTGCGGCGCGTGATCTTCGGGGATGCGCGGGCGGGCGAGCCGGTGAGCGCGGCGCTGGGGGGAGTGGGAACGGTGGTGAGTTAAGCCGTCAGTAAGGCGGCGTGCGCCACGGTCGGGGAGATGAAAGACCCGGAGTTACGCGCCGCCGAGGAAGAGGTGCGAGAGGCGCAGAGGAAAGTTCTAGCTGCCCATATGGAGAAGTGGGAGGAGCGGGGGCCACAGTGGTGGTGGCGGGTTGCGGTCCTTGTTTGCACCGCAGGGTTGGGCTATGCGCTTACCCTGGCGGTCTTCTTACTACGAGAGGGCGTTGTATGGCAAAAACTTCTCTCACCCGCGCTCATTGCCAGCCTCCCACTCTTCCTTCGGCTCTTACCCCCTACCAATCGTCTTCTCCGACGTTTTGACACGGAACTTCTACTTGGCCTCGTCGTGGGGGTCGTGCTGGCGGTCCTCTTCGTCCTCTTTCTATACTGACGGCTGTAGGGGCCTCACCTCTTCGCACGGCGTTATCCTCACCCCCATGCGGGGAGCGGTTCTTGTGTGGCGGGCGGCAGCCCCCCGCCTGTGGCATCACCTCCCGCGCCTGATCGTGGTGAATGTGCTGTGGCTGGTGGCGTCGTGGCCGCTGCTCACGCTGGGGGCGGCGACGCTGACGGCCTACGCCTGGCTACGCCGCGCCGTGTTGGAGGTGGAGGACGAGCGGCGGGAGGGAGCGTCCGTTCCCGAGGAACCGTACTCGTCGCTGCTGCCCCTCCTGCGGCGGCTGTGGTGGCCGGGCAGCCTGTGGACGGGGCTGAACGTGGCGCTGCTCGTGCCGTTGGGAGGCCTCGCGCTGGGGGCGGCGCGGTCGGGGACGCTGGCGGGCACGGCGGCGGGAATCCTTGCCCTGTATGTGGCGTGGTTCTGGCTGGCGCTGCAACCGTTCTTTCTGGACGCTCTGGCCGAGGGAATGCCGCTGCCACGTGCTCTGGCAGAAGCGGTGCAGATCGTACTCGCCTATCCCGCTTACAGTCACTTCAGCGCCCTGCCGCCACTCCTCCTCGCCGGGCTGGCGTGGTGGTTCTCGTCCCTGTGGGCGACCGTGGGCGTGACGGCGCTGCTGCTGTACTGGGCGTGCGTGGCGACCGGGGACCCCGCGCCGCGCCGCAGCCGACCCGTGCGCGACGTGCTGTGAGGCCGAGGTGTAAAGGATGAGCGCATGGCGGATGAATGCGCCCCCCGGTAGGATGGGCGAGTCAGACGGGCGCGCGAAACATAACCGAGGACTCCGGCCAGCACAGGCGGGACCGTCCCCCTCCGCGCCCCGGCTCGCTGACCGATACGAGGTTCGACATGAAAAAGACGTTGTTTCTGCTAACGGTGGCCCTGTTGGGTCAGGCGGGCGCGCAGGCGGTGACGCTGGACCTGTGGGCACACTGGGGGTCCGAGCAGCGCCGCCCGACCATCAACCGCATCATCGAGACGTGGAACAAGAAAAACCCGAATATTCAGGTCAAGTACACCTTCGTGCCCTTCGACCAGCTCCCGACGAAGACGCTGGCCGCCGTCGCCGCGAAAAGTCCGCCCGACGTGGTGGTGATCGATATCCGCACGACGCCGCTGCGGGCCGCCAAGAATCAGGCGAGCAACCTCAGCCGCCTCGGGGCCGAGAGCCTGCGGGCGCAGTTCTACCCGAACCTGTGGGCGACGGCGACCTACAAGGGCGACCAGTACGGCCTGCCCTTCGTGACGGACACGCGCTTCCTGTACTACAACAAGGACCTCTTCCGGGAGGTCGGCCTCAACCCGAACAAGCCGCCGAAGACGTGGGAGGAGCTGGACGCCTACGCGCGGAAGCTCGACAGGAAGACCGGGCCGGTGTACAGCCGCATCGGCTTCCACCCGCTGTACGGCAACTTCGGGCTGGAGAGCTGGGTGGCGAACGCGGGCGGCAGCATCTGGAACGAGGACCTGACGGCCCCGCGCTTCACCAACCCGACCGCCGTGCGGACGCTGGGCTGGCTCAAGGACTGGACCGACCGCCTCGGCGCACGCAACGTGCAGGCGTTCAGGAGCAGCTTCGGCAGCGGGGCGCAGGACCCCTTCATCACGGGCAAGCTGGGCATGATCGCCGACATCGGCGGGTACGCGGCCACCCTGAAGCGGTACGCGCCGAACCTGAACTACGGCATGGTGCGGATGCCCACCCCCACGGGCCAGCCGGGGCCGGGCACGTCCTCGGGCGGCGGCTTCAATCTGGAAGTTCCCGTCGGCTCCAAGCACCCGAAGGAGGCCTACGCCTTCGCCCGCTGGATGGCGACCGAGGGCGCGCGCATCTGGGCGGTGGAGCAGAACGACTTCCCCGGTGCCAAGAACGCCTCTCTCAGCGTGACGACGCCCGCCTTCCGCCTGATGTCGGCCAACATGAAATACACGCTCGTCTCCTCGGCCCCGCCCCTCGCGCCCGGTTACGCCAGCCTGCTCGAAAAGAGCGTGGAGGACGCCGTGTACCGTGGGCAGGACGCGCGGCAGGCGCTGGAAGAGGCGCAGACGCAGGTACAGCGGGTGATTGACAGCAACAAGTGAGGCAGGAGGGCTGGGCAGGGGTTCTTAGGGCAAGCTGTGCTTGCCACCCCTCTCCCCGGCCCTCTGCTTCGCAGCTCTCCGAGTCACCCACAAGGGGAGAGGGAGCAAAAAGAGCAAGAGCTTTTGCTTTTTTCTCCTCCCCCTTGAGGAGGGAGGCCGGGAGGGGGTGAACGGGCAGGGCATCCTTATCAAAGAACCTCCCAACTCCCCCTCTTCCACCGACCCCAACCCAGGAGGAAACCCCTATGTTTTCCGCTCCCACCGGGAACTCCCAGCCGTGAGGGGCACGGCCACCTCTTCCCCTCCCCTGTCCCGCCCGGCCCTGCCGCGCCGCCGTGGGCTGAATGGCCGCCAGCGGGAGGCGCTGTGGGGCTACCTGTTCATCGCGCCGTGGCTGCTCGGCTTCCTCTGCTTTGTGCTGGGGCCGATGCTGTTCTCGCTGTACGCGAGCTTCACGAACTACGACATCACCTCGCGCTTCGACTGGGTGGGCGTGCAGAACTACGTGCGCCTGCTCACCGAGGACACGCGCTTCTGGCGGGCGCTGGGGAACACCGCCTACTACGCGGCGTTCGCGGTGCCGCTGGGCATCGCCACCGGGCTGCTGATCGCCGTGCTGCTCAATCAGGAGGTGCGGGGACAGCGGTTCTTCCGCACGATCTTCTTCCTGCCCAAAGTGCTGACGGGCGTGGCGGTGCTGCTGCTGTGGCTGTGGGTGTTCAATCCGCAGGTGGGGCTGATCAACACGGGGCTGTACCGCCTCGGCGTGGACGAGAACAACCTGCCGCTGTGGTTCGGCGACCCCGCTTGGTCCAAGCCCGCCCTCATCATCATGAGCATGTGGACGGCAGCGGGAAGTTTCATGTTCTATCTGGCGGCGCTGCGGGGCGTGCCGCGCGACCTGTACGAGTCGGCGCAGATCGACGGGGCCTCGCCCGTGCGGCAGTTCTGGGCGGTGACGGTGCCGCTGATCTCGCCCGTCATCTTCTTCAAGATCATTACGGGGATTGCGGGGGCGATGCAGTTCTGGTCCGAGTCGCTGATCCTGACGAAGGGCGGGCCGAGTGACAGCACGCTCTTCTACGGGCTGTACATCTGGCAGACGGCCTTCACCGACCTGCGGATGGGCTACGCCTCGGCGATGGCGTGGATTCTGCTGCTGATCACGCTCCTGATCACGGGCGTGCAACTGTGGCTCTCCAAACGCTGGGTCCACTACGAAGGCGAGGTGCGCTGAGATGGCCCTGACCCGTCCGCAGGTGCGGGTGCGTCCGCTGCCCACGGGACCGGGCCGGAGGGCAGGGGGGGCGTTCCTGGGCCGGGCGCTCGCCTTCGCCGCCCTCGTGGGGCTGTCGCTGCTCATCCTGTACCCGGCGCTGTGGATGGTCTCGACCTCGCTGAAGGCCGACGCGGACGTGTTCGCGTACCCGCCGCGCTGGATTCCCAGCCCCGTCGTGTGGGGCAACTACGCCGAGGCGTGGGCGAGCGCGCCCTTCACCCGCTACGCCGTGAACACGCTGCTCTACGCGCTGAGCGTGACCTTCGGGACGGTGCTCTCGTGTTCGCTGGCGGCCTACGGGTTCGCCAAGCTGCGGTTTCCGGGACGCGACTTCCTCTTCCTGGTGCTGCTCTCCACGATGATGATTCCGGGCCTCGTGACGCTGGTGCCGCAGTACGTGCTGTTCAGCAAGCTGGGGTGGATCAACACGTACCTGCCGCTCGTCGTGCCGAGCTTCTTCGCGGGGGCGTTCTTCACCTTCCTGCTGCGGCAATACTTCCTGGGCATCCCGAACGAGCTGCTGGAGGCCGCGCGGGTGGACGGCGCGAACGAGCTGTGGATTTGGGCGCGGGTCGTGTTGCCGCTCGCCACGCCCGCCCTCGCCACGGTCGCCATCTTCACCTTCGACGGCACGTGGAACGATTACGTCAACCCGCTGCTGTACCTCAACGACGAGCGGCTGTACACGTTGCAGGTGGGCCTGGCGACCTTCCGCTCGGCGAACGACACGCAGTGGCAACTGCTGATGGCCGCGTCGGTCCTCGTGCTGCTGCCCGTCGTGCTGATCTTCTTCGTGTTCCAGAAGTATTTTATCGAGGGGGCGTCGTTGACGGGGAGTGTGAAGGGGTAGGGGGCGGCCAGCTTCCAGCTTCCAGCCGCCAGCAGAAAGAGAAGATCGGCCCCGGATGGCACATTCGCCACCCTCGGGGCCGATTCCCTTTGGCTTACTGCTGGGTCGTGGGGATGTTGAAGGCCTGGAGGTTGACCGTCACCTCGCGGGTCTGCCCGTCGCGGCGGACCGTGAGGCGCACGGAGTCGCCGAGGCGCTTGGCGATGACGGCGCGGCGCAGGTCGTCGCCCTCGGTGAGAGGCTGGCCGTCCACGGCGGTGATGATGTCGCCGCCCGTGGCGATTTCACCCTGACCGTCCGTGGACCCGGTGCTGCCACGTAGACCTGCCTTCTGGGCCGGGCTGCCGGGGTAGACCTGCCCCACGAGGACGCCGGACTCCGGCAGCCCCAGGCGCTCGCGCTCGGCGTCGGGCAGGGCGGTCAGGTCGGTGAACTGGATGCCGAGGGTGGGCGTCCGCAGCTCGCCGCCCGCCTGAAGCTGGGGCAGCAACCTCTTGACGGTGTTCACGGGAATGGCGAAGCCCACGCCCGCGCTCTGGCCGATGCCGCCCGTGAGAATCTGGGTGTTCACGCCGATGACCTGCCCGGCGCTGTTCAGGAGCGGCCCGCCCGAATTGCCGGGGTTGATCGCCGCGTCCGTCTGGATGACGCCCTGGCTGACGCCCTTCGTGCCGACGGGGACGGTGCGCTCCAGGCTGGAGATGATGCCCTCGGACACGCTGAAGTCCAGCCCGAAGGGGGCACCCATGGCGATGGCCTTGAGGCCCACGTCGAGCGCCGAGGAGTCCCCGAGGGGGAGAGGCTTCACGGCACCCTGCGGCAGCCCCTCGGCACGGATGAGGGCGAGGTCGAAGTCGGGGGCGCGGCCAATCACGCGCGCCCTGTACGTCTGCTTGCTGCCGTGGAGGCGGATGGTGATCTCGCTCGCGCCCTCGACGACGTGGTTGTTGGTGAGGATGTCGCCCCCCGCGTTCACGAAAAAGCCGCTGCCCGTGCCCGTGCGTGCGCCGCCGTCGGGGACGGGGAAGCCGAACTGGTCCTGAAGGCGCTGACGCAACTCGGCCTGCGGTCCACTCGCCGTACCCTCGCTCACGCCGATGTAGACGAGGCCATCCTGCCGCGCCTTGACGACCTGCACGGTGTTCGTCTCCGACTGGGTGCGGGCCGCCGTCTCGGAGGAGGGGGAGGGGGAAGCCGAAGTCTGCACGGCTTGAATGGCGGCGGGTGTGCCCGTGGTCTGGGCGCTCGTCCGCTCCGAGAGTTCGAAGCCCACGAACGTCCCGAGCGCGAGGGTGCCGGTGAGGGCGAGCAGGGAGAGGTTCTTCTTCACGTATGCAGTGTGCCGCAGGTCGGTTACGCGGCGGTTAAAGGAGCGCCCCTCACACTCCCAGATATGCCCGGACGATCTCGGGGTCGCCCATCAGCTCGCGGCTCGGCCCCTCCTTCACCAGCCGCCCGAGTTCCAGCACGTAGGTGCGGTCCGTCACCTTGAGCACCTGCCGCACGTTCTGCTCCACGAGGAGGACGGTCAGGCCAAGTTCGCGCAACGAGCCGATCACCCGCATGACCTCCGCCACGACGAGGGGCGCGAGGCCGAGGGAGGGTTCGTCCATCAGCAACACTTCCGGCTCGCTCATCAGGGCGCGACCGATGGCGACCATCTGCTGCTCCCCGCCGGAGAGGGCGGCGGCGGGTGTCGTGCGCTTCTCCGTCAGGCGCGGGAAGAAGTCGTACACCTTCTGGAGGTTGGCCGCCCGGTTCGCCCGCGTGCGGGAGAGGTAAGCGCCCATCAGCAGGTTCTCCTCCACCGTCATCTGCCCGAAGAGCTGACGGCCCATCGGCACGTGCGCCACGCCGAGGTCGGTAATCTTGTGGGGTGGCACGCCGTTGAGGGTGTGGCCCCGGTAGGTCGCCGTGCCCGCGCGGGCCTTCAGCATTCCCGACAGCACGCGCAGGATGGTGCTCTTGCCGCTGCCGTTGCCACCCACCAGCCCGACGAGTTCGCCCTTGTCCACGTGCAGGCCGACCCCGAAGACGACCTGCACCTCACCGTAGGCGACCTCCAGCCCGTCGGCGTTGAGCACCCGGTCGCGGGTTGGAGGAGACGTTTTTTCCAGCAGCGGGCTAGTCATGGTCATCCCCCAGGTAGGCGCGGATCACGTCCGGGTGACTGGCGACGGCCTGCGGGTGCCCCTCGGCGAGGAGTTCCCCGAAGGCCATGCAGATCACGTGGTCGGACAGCGACATGATGACGTGCATGATGTGTTCGACCATCACGATGCCGAGGCCGCTCTGCGCCAGCGTGCGGACGAGGGCCACCATCTCCTGCTGGGCGGGCGGGTTGAGGCCGGCGATGCTCTCGTCGAGGAAGAGCATCCGGGGTTCGAGGGCGAGGGCTTTGGCGATTTCGAGGCGGCGTCGTCGGGCGAGGTTGAGTTCGGCGGCGGGCTGCACGGCCCGGTCGGCAAGACCCACCCGCTCCAGCACGGCGTAGGCGCGGTCCTCGGCCTCCCGGCCCCGGTGGCGCAGGAAGGCGGCCACGAGGACGTTTTCGAGCACGCTCAGGTCCTCGAAGGGCCGCTCGACCTGAAAGGTGCGGGCCATGCCGAGGCGGGCGCGGGCCTGCGGCTGGATGTGGGTCACGTCGCGCCCGTCGAAGGTGACACGCCCGGCGCTGGGGCGCACGAAGCCGGTCAGCGCGTTGAAGAGCGTGGTCTTCCCCGCCCCGTTCGGCCCGATCAGCCCGAGGATTTCGCCGGGCCGCACGGCGAGGCTGATGTCCTTCACGGCGGTGACGCCCCCGAAGCGCACGGTGATGCCCTCGGCGGTGAGGAGGGGAGGCCCTTTCGGGGTGTGGACGGGCTGGCCCGGAAACGTGGTGAGTTCGGGAAGGGGTGGCTGGGTCATCGCGCCGTCCCCAGCCTGCGCCCGCCGCGCGTGAACAGGCCCATGATGCCGTTCGGGGCGAACAGGGTGACGACGAGGATCAGGACGCCGTAGATCAGCAGGTTCGCGCTGGAGAACACCGTGCGGAACACCTCGCCGAAGGTGGCGAGCAGGATCGCGCCGATCATCGGCCCCTGAATGCTCGTCCGCCCGCCGATGACCGCCATGAGCGCAATCTGCACGGAGATGGGCAGTTCGAGCAGGGTGTGCGGCTCGAAGGCTTGCAGGTAGATGGCATAGAGGCTTCCCCCCAGGGCGGTCAGCGCCGCGCTGAGCATGAAGGCGACGAGCTTCATCCGCGCCGGGTCGATGCCGAGCGCCCGCGCACCGTCCTCGTCCTCGCGCACGGCCTGGAGGGCGTACCCGAGGCGCGAGCGGCGGATGAGGTGCGTGACGAGCAGCGTCAGCGTCACGAACGCGAACGCGAGGCCGTACTCCACCTTGCGGTCGAAGAGGTCAAGGCCGAAGAGGGTGGGCAGCTCAGGCATGAACAGGCCCTCCGCGCCGCCCGTCCACTCGGAGTTGATGGCGACGAGCCGGATCACGAGCGCGACGGCGATGGTGGACAGGGTGAAGTAACTTCCCCGCAGCCGGAAGGTCAGCCCGCCCCACACGGCGGCCAGCAGCACGGCGAGGACCATGCCGATCAGGGTGCCCCACCACGGCGCGAGTGGACCGCCGAGGAAGGCCGGGACGCGCTCCGGCGTGGCGAGCAGCGTCATGGTGTACGCGCCGACGCCGAGGAGCGCCGCATGGCCCAGGCTGGTCTGCCCGGCCCAGCCGCCGAGGATGTTCCAACTCATCGCCAGCCCCGCGAAGATCAGGGTGGACACGCCGAAGTTCAGCGCCTTGCCGAACACGAAGGGGTAAGCGAGCATCACCGCGAGGAGCGCCAGGCTCAGCCACACGTTGCCGAAGGTCAGCGCGCGGGGGCGGGCGGCGGGGAGGGGGGCGGCGGTCGTCATACCCGTTTCACCGTCCGCCCGAACAGGCCCTCCGGGCGCAGCAGCAGCACGAGGAGGAAGGCGACCAGCCCGTAGGCGTCGCGGTAGTTGTTGGAGACGTAGAACGCCCCCAGCGACTCGATGACGCCGAGGACCAGCCCGCCCACGACGGCCCCCGGCAGATTGCCCAGCCCGCCCAGCACGGTCACGATGAACGCCTTCGTCGTGTAATTCTCGCCCACCGTGGGGAAGGCGTACAGCAGCGGCATCAGCAGCACGCCCGCGATGGCGGCGAAGGCCACCCCGAGGCCGAAGACGATGGCCTGAATCTGGGTCGTCTTCACGCCCTGCAACTCGGCCCCGAGCGGATTTTGCGCGGTGGCGCGGATGGCGCGGCCCAGTTCGGTGCGGTAGAGCAGCAGGTTCAGGCCCACGATGGCCGTCACCGTCCCCAGCCCAGCGATCAGGAGCGGAATGCTGATCTGCACGCCGCCGAGTTGAAAGGTGTTCGTCGCGTAGGGCACGTTGATGTTCTGCGGCTGTGCCCCGAAGGTCAGCAGCAGCGTGTTGCTCACGATCAATCCGATGCCGAGCGTGGCGAGCATGCTTCCCTCGCCCAATCGGTCCCCGAGGCGCGCGAGGACGAAGCGTTGGATGACGAAGCCGAGCGCGAAGCCCGCCGGGGCCGCCACGAGCAGGCTGAGGTAGGGGTCGAGGTTGAAGGAGCGGAACAGGGCCAGCGTGATGAACATGCCGATGGCGAGAAAGTCGCCGTGCGCGAAGTTGATGACCCGCATCACGCCGAAGATCAGGCTGAGGCCGGTGCCGATCAAGGCATACAGGCCCCCGGTGAGGAGACCCTGCGCGAGCGTCTGAAGGAGGGCGGTGAGGGAGGCCTGGTCCATTGGAACTCCGGGAGATGGGGAGTGGTCAGTGGGGAGTGGCAAAAGCGGTGAGCGTGTGGGCGGTTTACTCCTCCCCCTGAACGCCTGATGTGAAGTACGGATTGGGCAGTGAGGGCGTTTTCGTCGTCCAGTAGGAGGACGAGCGGTGCTCGTCACCCCCCTCCCCGACCCTCCCCCTTGAGGGGGGAGGCCGGGACTGGCACAACTCCGCAGGAGAGGGGGTGAACAAGCCCGGCCTCCCGGAAAACTCGCCCGTCAACTCCCCCAACCCTCGTTCTCACCGCTCGAACTTGATCGCCCGTGGCACCACCGACTTGGGGTACACGGGCACGAACGCCCCGCCCTGAACCTGCTGAGCCACCATCGCCAGCGGGTTCTGGTTGCGGAAGCCCTCGTAGTCCTTGAATTGGATGGGGCCGAAGGCGGTCTGCATCGTCAGGCTCCCCAGGGCCGCCCTCACCTTCTCGCGGTCGGTGCCCCCGGCGCGGCGGATGGCCTCGGCGGCGACGAGGACGCCCGCGTAGGCCTGCGCGGCGTGGTAGCTCGGCTCTTGCCCGCCCAGCGCCTTTTTCAGCTCCACGTTGAGCTTCTGGGTGCCCGCGTAGCGCAGTTGCGGAATCCAGGCGGTCGCCGTGACGACGTTCTCGGCGGCGCTGCCCGCGTCCTTGACGAACTCGGGGAGGGCAAAGCCCGCCGCGCCCCCGGCGAAGAGGCGGGGCCTCAGGCCGACCTCGCGCGCCTGGCGGATCAGGGCCACGGAGTCCTCGGCGTAGGAGACCATCAGGATGCCGTCGGGGTTCCGCGCCTTGATGCGGTTGAGGACCGGGCGGAAGTCGGTCAGGCCCCGGTCGTACCGCTGGTCTTCGAGCACGGTCAGGCCGTATTCCCCGGCGATTTCCTTCGCGGCGTCGGCCACGCTCTTCTCGAAAGCGCCCGTGCCCGCGATCACGGCGAAGGACTTGAACTTGTTGTCGCGGAAGATGTTCAGCAGCACCCGCGCGTACTCGGTGGCGGGCTGGTTGAGGCGGTACACGTAGTCGCTGCCGGGCTTGGTGATGTCGTCGCCGCTGGAGGTGATGACGAGGGCCGGGACCTTCTGCCGGGCGAGGTACTGCGCCTGCGCCTTGACGAGGCTGGAGGAATACTCGTTGATGACGAGGGGCACGCCCGCGTTCACGAGACGCTCGGCGGCGGAGAGGCCCTTGTTCACGTCCGAGGCGTTGTCCTCGATGATCAGCTCGATCTTGCGCCCGAGGATGCCCCCCTTGCGGTTGACCTCGGCCACGCCGACCTTGAAGCCCGCGAGCTGCATCTTGCCGAACTCCGCGAAACGCCCCGTGACGGACGTGATCGCGCCGATCTTGATCGTGCCCTGAGCCTGCGCGGCTCCCGTGACGGCGAGGGTGAGGGCGAGCAAAGCTGCTTTGTGCATGGTTGTCTCCTTGAGTGGAAGAATGGTTGCTGATGGCTGAAAGCTGATGGCTGAAGGCTTACCCTTACGTGTGATGCGCCCGCACCGCTCCCGCCACACGGGTCAGGTGCGCCCGCATGGCCGCCTCGGCACCGGGGCCGTCCCGTTGCCGCAGGGCGTGTTCGACCTCGCGGTGTTCCTCGTGGCTGCGGCGCAGGTGTCGGGCGTCGTTCAGCAACAGCGGCCCAGCGAGCCGCATCTCGCGGGCGAGGAGTTCGGCGTGGCGGGCCAGTCGCGCGTTGCCGCACGTCTGCACGATGATCTGGTGGAAGCGGGCGTCCAGCTCCCGGAAGCTGCGGGTATCCGCCACCGCCGCCGCGCCCTGGGCGTCCAGCACTCCCCGCAGGGCCGCGAGGTCGGGGCCGCCCATGCGCTCCGCCGCGAGACAGGCCGCCAGCCCCTCCACCGCCGCGCGCAGGCTGTACAGCTCCAGCAGGCCCGGCACGTCCAGCCGCGCGACCTCCACCCCCCGCCGCGAGTGCTCCACCGCCAGCCCCTCCCCCACGAGGAGCAGCACCGCCTCCCGCACGGGCGAGCGGCTCACCCCCAGTTGCCGCGCGAGTCCGGGCACGCTCAGCCGACTTCCCGGCGTGAGGTCCCCGGAGAGGATGGCCGAGCGCAACCGCTCCCGCACCGCGTCCACGACCCGCGCGCTGGCGATGGGTTGAAACAGGCTGGCGACACCTCCTTCCATCCGGGCAGGCACAAGGACCCACCGGACAACAGATGAAGCGACGGTTAGAAAACTTGAAGGACAGATGAAGTGTTACATGTAATCGGCAGGAAGGCAAGTTGGGGTCGGCAGATGAAGGTGTTGCTCTGTACCGAGAGCTACGGATCGGAGAGACGAGAACGACGGGCGCGGCATTTCGTCCCCGTAGCGGAGGCGGGCGGAGGTCCGAGGGCCGGGTCATCGGCGGTTCTCGTCTTCCCCGGCCCGGTAGCGGTTGGAATGCGCCGAAGCCTCTACAAGAGAGTCGGAAAAGCTACAGCACGCCCCTTCCATGAATGGAAAATCAAGGCGTGAGGCGAACCGAACCTGTGCGAATTCAGGTCCTCTATGTGGGACAGCAGCGCCACGTCGGTTTCGTCATCGCCTCCGAACACGCGCAAATCCCGGTGGGCACGCTCGCCTTCACCACCCCCCACGGGGAACCCGACGTGCTCATCCCCGTGCTGCTCTCGGCGGGAGGTCAGGTCTACCGGGCGAGCTACTCTCCCCTGCGGGCCGACGAGGACGAGCGGCAGCGGCTGTACTTCGTCGGAGGCCAGTTCCACACGTGGTTCCCGGAGAGGGGGACGGCCACCGCGCGGTCCGCCGGGACCCCACACCCAGGAGGTCGGACCTCCCCCCCTTGACCCGGCGCGGCCTTCCCCTCAGACTCTGGGAACAACCTGAAGGCAACGCTTGCCCGCCCGGCACGACCTCCGCATGACGCATGTGGGGACGACGTGCCGGGCGGTTTCTCTTGGAGGGACGGACATGAACACGAACTGGACGCAGGAGGCACAACACGACCACACGCCGGGCTACACCGAGCGGCTGGGCGCGGGGCTGGGCGAGACGGTGCGCGTGCGGGTGCGCGTGACGCTGCCCGTGACGGGGGTGAAGCTCAAGCTCGTGCGCGTGGGCGAGATCGAGCTGATCCCGGCGCGGGAGGTCAGTGCTGAGATGGGGGGCCTGGAGGGGGAAGGCCGCTGGTTCGAGGCCGAGTTGCCCGTCCACGAGGCGCGGGTGCGGTATGCGTGGCTCCTCCTCTTCCCGGACGATCACCTCAACCTCACAAGGCTGGGGCTGCACCACTCGCGGCGGGGCTTTCGCAACTGGTTCCAATATCTCGCGGGGCACATCTCTCCCGAGTGGGCGTGGCGCAGCGTCTTCTATCAGGTCTTCCCCGACCGCTTCCGCAACGGCGACCCGGCGAACGACGTGCGGACGGGCGAATACGCGTACATGGGCCGCCCGGTCGAGCATGTGGAGTGGGGCACGCCGCTCACGCGGTCGGGCGACGTTCACGCCCATTACGGCGGCGACCTTCAGGGGGTGACGCAGGCGCTGCCATACCTCACCGACCTCGGGGTGAACGCGCTGTGGCTCACACCGATCTTCGTCAGCCCGTCGAACCACCGCTACGACATCACCGATTACCGCCGGGTGGACCCGCACCTGGGAGGGGACGAGGCGTGGGAGGAGCTGGCGGCGGCGGCGGATAGGGTGGGCGTCCGCATCGTGCTCGACGGCGTGTTCAACCACATGGGGAACGAGAACGCGCTGTTTCAGGCGGCGCTGGAGAACGAGGACGCCCCCGAGCGTGCCCTCTTCACCTGGCGGGACGAGCCGGGCAAGCCGCCGTACCACGCCTTTTTCGACGTGCCGACGCTGCCGAAGATCGACTACCGCAACGAGTTCGCGGTGGGCGAGTTCTTCAGCGGCGAGGAGAGCGTGGTGCGCCACTGGCTGCGGCGCGGCGCGGCGGGCTGGCGGCTGGACGTGGCGCACATGATCGGCGTGGGCGGCACCGACGAGGACAACCTGCCACTCCACCGGGCGCTGAAGGAGGCGGCCCGCGAGGTGAGGCCCGACGCCTACGTCTTCGGCGAACGCTTCTACGACCCCGAACACGCGCTGAACGGGCAGGGCGAGGACGGTGCGATGAACTACCACGGCTTCGGCCTGCCCGTCATGCAGTGGATGAGCGGTGAAACGCACATGCGCGAGCCGAGCCGGATGGACGGGCACGAACTCGCGGACATCCTCTGGGACGCCTACCACGCGCTGCCGCCGCAGGTCGCCTTGAGCATGTTCAACCTGCTCGAATCGCATGACATCGCGCGGGCGCTGTTCCGGGTCGGGGATGACCGGACGCGCTTCCTCGCCGCCTTCACGCTGCTGATGGGCTACGCGGGCGTGCCCTGCACCTACTACGGCACGGAGATCGGCCTCAGCCAGCACACGCCGGGCAACATGCCGTGGTGCCGCGAGACGATGCCGTGGGACGAGCGACAGTGGGACACGGAGCTGCGGGCGCGGGTCAAGGCGCTCATCCACCTCCGCCGGGCGACGCACGTTCTCCACGAGGGCAACCTCCGCCTCATCCACGCGGAGGCCGACGCCCTCGCCTTCCTACGCGAGTACACGCACGCCGACGGACGCACCGAGCGGGCCGCCGTGATCGCCAGTCGGCGTGGGGAGGCGCACCCGGTCACGTTGACCCTCCCGGCGGGCGAGTGGCGCGATGGGCTGAGCGCCGAGACTCTAGCGGGCGGCGAGATCACGCTGGATGCGGCGGGCGGGCGACTCCTCCTTCAGGGCTGAGGGAGGCGAGCCAGCGGTCGGCCTCGCGGGGGGAACGCAGCCGGACGACGTGGAGGTGGGGGAACACGGCGAGGAGTTGCGGGGTCTCCCGCCTCCGCCGCCAGTGGGTGCGGAAGAACCACGCCAGAATCCCGTCCCGCGTCAGGAGGTTCACCCCCAGCCGCTCGCGGTTGCCGTTCCACAGTTCCTCGCGCGTCAGGCCGCGCCTCAGTGTCCTTCGCAGGAGTCGCCAAAAGACGACCGGGGCGGGGTAGTCCAGCCAGACGAGCGTATCGGCCCGTGATAAGCCCAGGTCGCGGGCCTTGCTGTAGTTGCCGTCCATCACCCACGCGGGCTGGGCGGTGAAGGCGTCCACCCCGGCGCGGAACTGTTCGAGCGGGGCCTCCTGCCAGTTCGGGAGGTGGTTCCACGCGTCCTGCTCGCCGTGCGGCACACCCAGCCGGGCGGCGATGGCCCGCGCGAGGGTCGTCTTGCCGCTGCCCGTCGTTCCAATCACGAGAATGCGCCGCATCCGGCCAGGAAAACACGGGAGTCCGGGGGAGGGCATCGGCGAAGTGGCTGATCTTGCCTTTGTAGTGTCCACGACCGGGAGAGATCATGCTGAGGTGATGCCGCCCCCCGCTCCTCTCTCCGACGCGGAGTTGCGCCGCCGCCGACCACTCTGGGTCGCCCTCTCGGAGCTGTGGCTCGATCAGGAAGTCACCGAGGACGACCTGCGCCGCATCGCGCGGGTCGCGGCGGCCTCCGGGTACAGCACCGATGAGATCAGCGACATCCACTGGCGGGAGGTGGCCCCCGTGGTCGCGGGCAACCTGCTGGCGGTGGCCGGGGCCTGGAGCGGCTTCGACGAGGACTGGCTGTGCGAGCAGGCGGCACGCCGCGCCGGGGGGCGTCCCCCACGCCTGAACCTCACGCGCCTGTGGGCCGGGCGGCTCCTGACCTCTGAGTGGACGCGCCTCCTCGCCCTGTTGCCGCCCGCCCGCGCCGAGCAGGGGGGTGAGGCGGGAGGTCCCGCACGTCTCCTCCCTCTGCCCCGCTTGTTACACTTTTCCCACATGGCACACGCAACGGACGGGCAACTGTACGCGCAGTGGGTGGAACTGCTGGGCTGGCTGGAGGCGGAGGCCGCCGCACGCGGGCTGGCCTTCCAGAAGGTCGCCGACTTCCCCGACTACATCTACCGCATGGAGCGCCCCTACGACCTGCCCACCACGGTCATGAGCGTGGCGCTGACGACGGGCGGGCAACCTCTCCTCGTCGCGGCGGCCAGTCCCCGACACGTGGACCTCAAGGGCGTCAGTCTGCGGCTGATGGGCGGGAGCAAACACTGGCACCTCCACGCCGGGCAGCGCGGGCTGCTGGAGGGCAAGCGCCCCTTCACCCGCGAGCGGCTGGGGCTGTTGCTGGACGGGGCGTTGAAGGGCGTGGCGTAGGGGAGCGGTCAGGTCAGCCTTAGAGTGAACGGCTCACGGCGGGGCTTCTTGCTGCTCCCCCTTGCGACGCTTGATGTGGATAAAGAGATAAGCGTCCCAGATGTGCTTTTTGCTCCCTCTCCCCTTGCGGGAGAGGGCTGGGGAGAGGGGTGGCGAGCCAAGCTCGCCCTTCTCCCAGACGGCGACAACACTCCTTTTGCCTAATTCACAATTCACATCAAGCGTTTGCGGGGAGGCCGGGTGGGGGGCGGCAGGCAACGCTTGCCCTCTACACATCGCCCTGACGAACCCCCTCAAATTGGCTTCCTCGCGTCCACGATGAGCGAGACGAAGCCGAGCCCGCCTCCCCGGTTGCGGTGGTCCAAGAGCAGAGAGCGGTAGACCGGACCGCTCCTCACGTCCCATTGGTGAGAGTGGAACCGTCCGTCCTCGTCGCAGTATTCGAGCAGTTCGACCTCGAAGCCTGCGCTCTGAAACACGTCCACGAAACGGCGGGCGTCGTACACGATTTTGTGATCGGCGGCGGGGTGATCGGCGGGGCCGGGGCCTCCGACCTGCACCGTGCGCTGATACTCCGGGGCGGGGAAGTTGGCGTCAGGGACGGCGCAGCGCAGGAAGCCACCGGGGTTCAGGAACTCGAAGCACAGCCGGGCGGCGGCGCGGCCCTCGTCCTCGGTCAGATGTTCCCAGACGTGTTCGCATAGCAGGGCGTCGGCCCGGCGCTCCCCGAACCATGCCACCCACGTCGAGCGGTCGAGGAGGTCGAGGTCCTCCCGCTGGGTGGGAATCCAGCCGTCCCACCGCTGCTCGCCCGCGCCGAGGATGACGCGGAGGTTCGTTTCTTCGGGTCCAGAGGGCACGTGCCACACCCTACCCCGAAGCGCCCCTGAAGCTGGCCCTGGCCCAACCTTTAGCGCAGTTGACGAAAGAAGGATGGTCACCCTGAGCGCAACACAGGGCCGTCTGTCAAACGCTCTAAAGGATTCGCTTGTACCGGCTGTACCCCCCCAACGCTTGCTCGCGGGGCATCAGGACCATGACGGTTTCGGCGGGAACCGTGACCGTCAGGCAGGCCGCGTCCACCGTGCCTGCGGGCGGCCCGTTCACGGGACTCAGCAGATCGACCATCGGGGTGCCGTCCATCAGGCCCGCGTTGGCGATCAGCACCCGGTCGGTCAGGGCCGCGCCGGACGGGTTCGCCACCACGACCACCGTCTCCAGCGCCCGCTCGGTGTAGCGCTCGAACGCGAGGAAACGGTCCGACTCGACCAGCCGGAACTCCCCTATGCGCAGCGCCCGGTGCTGCTTTCGCATCCCGATCAACCCTTTGATCCACACGAGTTCCGGGTTGTCGGCGTGTACGAGGTCCCAGCGCATCGGCGCACGGTTCTCGGGGTCCGCCCCGCCGACCATCCCGACCTCGCTTCCGTAGTAGATATTCGGGGCACCGGGCAGCGTGAACTGGAGGGCCTGGACCAGGCGGCGGCGCGAGAGCCTGGGAAGCTGGGTCGCGATGCGCGGGATGTCGTGATTGTCGATGACCACCCAGGACTTGAGCAGCGGTTCGATGCCCGCGTCGCGGACCAACCGGTCGATCCTGCGGCCAGCGGTCGCCGCAGAGATGACGCCTGCGGCCATGTCCAGCACGAGGTGACGGAGGGTGAAGTTCATCACCGCGTCGATGGACTGGAGCCAGGCATCGGGGTAGTTGTTGATCTCGCCGACGATCAGGGAGCCGGGCTTTTCCTCGTGCGCCGCGCGGGTCAGGTCGCGCAGGTAGGCATGGCCCAGTTCGAAGGCGGTGTCGAGGCGCCACCCGTCGGCCCCGTCCCGGAGATAGCTGCGGACGACCGATTCGGGGTCGGCGTAGAGATGGTCCCGGACGGCGGGGTGTTCGAGATTCAGCTCCGGCAGGTTGTGGTAGCCGGTCCAGACCCGCGCGCCACCCGCGTACTGTGGGCCGAGGGCAAACCAGTCCCGCCACACGCTCGCCGGGTTCTTGAGCGCATCCTGAAAGATCGGTGCGTTGCGGCCCATGTGGTTGAACACCCCGTCCAGCACCAGCCTCATGCCCCGGTCGTGCACCTCGCGCGCCAGGCCCCTGAAGTCCTGCCGGTCGCCAAATTCCGGGGAGACCATCTGGAAGTCCAGGGCGTCGTACTTGTGGTTCGTGTAGGCCAGGTGGATGGGATTCAGGTAGAGCACGTCGGCCCCGAGGTGCTGCACATGGTCGAGCCGACGGCTGAGGCTGGCGAGATCACCGCCCCAGAACTCGAGTTCCTGACTGTTGAGCTGTGCGTCGGCCAGGTAGGTCCCGGGGTGCGGCACCTCCGACCAGTCGCGCAGCACTTTGGGCGGTGGATAGAGGTCGCGCTTGGCGTCCAGCCGTACCGACGGTGCGAACCGGTCGACGAGCACCTGATAGACGATCGCCCCGTTGCGCCAATCGCGCTCGCGTTGCGCGAAGGTCTCAGCGGAGGCGGCCTGGTCAACTGTCTTCCCGCTCCTCCATGTCATGCTGGTCGCCCTCCTTGCGGGGATGCCCGCTTCGCACGGGAATCGGGCCAGGCTCACAAGCTTCTCGTACCCTGCGACGAGCTGAGCCGGACCCGGAGACCCCAGGCTTTTTCCGCGACGTGTAGGCCAACTCTTTCTCGCCAGCCGGCGCTTCAGTCGCTCGTTCCCGCGTTCCAACTCGCTCTGCCGATCTCCTTGCAGATCACCCGAAAGCCCCTCATCCCCAAAATCTGACGCCTCACCCCTCCCTCGCTCATGCCATCCGCCAGCCGCCAGCCGAGCAGCAGGGCCAGCACGGGCACGGCCAGCAGCGCCCCGCGTGTGCCCTCGGGAGGCGGGGCGCGGGAGGGAACAACAGTGGCCCCCGGCCCCCGGTCGAGGCGGGACGTGCGGTGGGCAGCCGCCGGGGGCGGGGAGCAGCCGGAAGGTGGACGGGAGAGGGGCTTCCAGTCCACCGTTCCGGGGCACGCTCCCTCCTTGTCACTTGCTTGTCACTTGCTTGTCATTTGCTCGTCACTTGATGTTGGAGTTGATCTCGGCGACCGCCTTCTTGAGCAGGTCGGCGTAGGGTTGGTTGGGTTTTTGCACGGCCTGCGCCGTCGCGGCGGCCCAGGGACCCCACACCGCTCCCATCTCCGGCACGTTGGGCATGGAGGTGCCCGCGCTGATCGCCCGCCCGAAGCCCACGACGATCGGGTCACTCTTGAGGCGGGAGCGCGCCGAGAGGCTCACCGGAATCGTCCCGCTCGCCGTGTAATGCGACAGTTGCGCGTCGGGACCTGTGAGCTGCCGCGCCAGCGCCACCGCCGCCGGCTTGTTCTTGCTGTAGGCGTTCACCAGCACCGCCCGCACCCCCACGAACGGACTCCACTTGCCGGTCGCGCCGGGAGGCGTCGGGAAGTTCACGATCCCGTAATCGATGCCCGCCTTCTTGATGTCCTCCATGTCCCAGGGTCCGGTGTAGAACATCGCCGCCCGTCCACGAACGCACTCTTCGCGGCGTCCTGGCTCAAACCCTCCGGCACGAGGTTGTACTTGTAGCGCAGGTCGTTGAGGAATGCCAGCGCCCTCGCCGTCCCCGCGTTGCCCAGGCCCACGTTCTTCACGTTTAGCGTCCCGCCAGTGTTCTTGAACACGTACCCGCCATACGCGCTGACGAAGCCGTAGCTCTTGTAGGGTTCGGTGACATCGAATAGCAAGCCGAACTTGCCGCTGCCGGTGTTGGCCTGCGCCGCCTTGAGCACCGCCGCCCAGGTCGTCGGTGCCCCCGGCACCAGCTTCCTGTTGTAGACCAGGGCCACCGCCTCGGCGCTCAGCGGCAGGCCGAACAGCTTGCCCTTGTAGGTGAAGGCACCCAGCGCGGTCTTGTCGTAATCGGTCCTGGTCTTCGAGGTGACGTACCGGTCCAGCGGCTCGATCACGCCCGAGGCGGCGTAGCGCCCCAGCCGGTCGTGCGGCTCGGTGGCGATCAGGTCCGGCCCCTGCCCCTTCGGCGCGCTCTGGATGAACTTGTCCTGCGTCTGCGCGAACGGCACGCTCACGATGGTGACTTTGTTCCCCGTGCTCTTCTCGAACGCGGCCACCTGCGCCCGCATCCACGCCAACTCGACCGCCGACTCGGCGGAGGTCCACATCGTCAGGTTCACGGCGGAAGCGCTTCCTAGCAGGCTCAGGGTCAACAGCGGAAAGACCACTCGTTTCATAGCACTCCTCCAGGCCATGCCGGCTCGCGCCCCGCTGGCCGATATGAGACCCGAGTTCGGGTCCCAGGTTGAATGGATGTTCGGCCTCATCTTTTCGTTCCCGCGCCTCCCTGGAGAGGGTCCCGAGTTCCGGGCGGCGGGCGGACCCGGTGCGGTCCGGGGGTGAGGCGGCGCGGCACCACGGGTCCCGCCTCACCCGCCCTGGAGGACGGTGCTCGCCCGCTCGAGCAGGGTGGGGGCAAAGACCCGCGCGCTCAGGCCGCGCTCCTCGCCCGCGAGTGCCCCCAGCAGCACCTCGGCGGCGGCCTCGCCCATCCCGGCGACCGGCTGGGCGACGCTGCTGATGCCGGCCTCCGCCGCCGCCGCGCCCCCATCGAAGCCCAGCAGGAGGTAGTCGCGTCCGGGCCGCACCCCCGCGTCCGCGAGCGCGCGCGCCGCCCCGACGGCGAGGTCGTCGCTGAGGGCCAGCAGGAAAAAGGGTCCCGGTGGCCGCCGCGCGAGGAGCTGCCGCGCCCCCTCCCGGCCCCCCTCCAGGGTGGCGGGCACGGGCACGGTGAGCGCGGGGAAGACGCCCCGCCCCGCCAGCACCTCCAGCACCCCCTCCCGGCGCTCCACGAAGACGGGCGAGTCGAGTTCGCCGGGGACCTCCGCCGCGCTCAGCAGCACGACCGGCAGCCCGCGCGAGAGCGCGAGTTCGCCCGCCATCCGCCCCGCGCCGAGGTTGTCGAAGGACACGCTGTGGTACTCGGGATGGTGCGCGTCCACCAGCACGACCGGCCCCGCGAAGGGCGGGTGCCCGTGGTAGAGCGTGTCGGGACGCTGCGACACGATGAGGAGTCCGTCCGCCCGGTAGAGCAGCGCGCCGGGGTCACGAAAGCGGCGCACGCGCTGACCTCCCATCAGCGGAAACAGCGCGAGGTCGAGGTCTGCCGCCTCCAGCCGCGTGTGAACCGCCGTCAGCAGGGTCTCGTAGAAGGGCGTGCCCGTCATCGGCAGCAGCACCGAGACCGCCCCCGTCTGCCCCGAGCGCAGGCTGCGCGCGTTCAGGTCCGGCGTGTACCCCAGGCTCTCCACCGCCGCCAGCACCCGCTCGCGCACCCGCGCCGAGATGTGCGGGCGACCGTTGAGCACCCGCGACACCGTACTCGCCCCCACGCCCGCCACGCGCGCCACGTCCCGCACCCTCGGTCTGGTCATCCTCCCCCCCCTCGCCCCCACCGGAACACGGCTCGCCCGCGCCCACAAGCGAACACTCGATTTGGTAACGTTGCCAGTTGATGGCATCATGCGGCGGGGAGGCCCGAAAGTCAAGGCGGTCCTGGGGAGGGTTCTGGCACCCTGAGTTCGGGAGGCTGGCGACCTGTGAGCGACCGCAGGCCCTCCCGCCACCGCTCTCCTTCCGGCGCGGCCCTCGTGGGACCCGTCGTGCCGGGGACGAGGGGGGAGGACGCGGACCGTGCAGGCGTGGACGCCTCCCGAACCGGGGAGAGGGATCAACGGTCTCCCGACTGACACAGTCGATTTCCCTCTCTCGCTGGCGGCTGGCGGCTGGCCCCTCTCCCCTACAGCACCCGGAACGCCAGAAACGCCATCCCGACGCCGATCAGCGTGCCCACCAGCACTTCCAGATAGGTGTGGCCGAGCAGCACCCGCAGCGGCAGGGGCGCGAAGCCCTCGCGGACGACGGCGCGCAACTCCTCCACGAGTTCGTTCAGGAGCCGGGCCTGGATGCCGCTGGAGTGGCGCACGCCCGTCGCGTCGTACATGACGATCAGGGCGAAGACGGCGCTGGCGGCGAAAAGGGGGCTGCCGAGGCCCTGGGTGAGCGCCACGCCCGTCGTGAGGGCCGCGACCATCGCGGAGTGGCTGCTGGGCATCCCGCCCGTCTCCATCGCGGCGGCGGGACGCCAGCGGCGCTCCAGGAGCAGAATGAGGAGGACTTTGATCGCCTGCGCGCCCACCGACGCAAAGACGGCGGTCCAGAGCCAGCGGTTGCCGAGGAGGTCTTCGAGAGGGGTGTTCACACTCGCCGGGGAGTTTAGAGCCTTTGCCGCGTTCGGGTGTTGGGCCTTTCCGCCCTCTGCCCTTACCCTTCCGCCTGCTGCCGCTCCGCCGCCGTGACCGTGTTCGCCAGGAGTTGCGCGATGGTCATCGGGCCGACACCCCCCGGCACGGGCGTGAGCGCCCCGGCCACCGCCGCCACGTCCGGGTGAACGTCGCCCGTCAGCGAGGTCTTGCCCTCCGGCCCGCCCGACACACGGTTGATTCCCACGTCCACGACCGTTGCGCCCGGCTTCACCATGTCCGGCGTGAGGAGGTGCGCGCGGCCCACGGCGGCGATCAGGAGGTCGGCCTCCCGCGTCACCGCCGCGAGGTCACGGGTCCGGCTGTGGGCGACGGTCACGGTCGCGTCGGCGTTCAGCAGCAGCGCCGCCATCGGTCGCCCGACGATATGGCTGCGGCCCACAATGACGGCCCGCTGCCCGGCGACGGGGAGGCCATAGTGCGCCAGCAGCGCCATCACCCCGGCGGGCGTGCAGGGCGTCAGGGTCGGACGGCCCGCCCACAGCGCCCCGACGTTGGCCGGGTGGAAGCCGTCCACGTCCTTGCGCGGGTCGATGGCGTGCAGCACCGCCTCCTCGTCCACATGCGCGGGCAGGGGAAGCTGGACGAGGAGGCCGTTCACCCCGTCGTCCGCGTTGAGGCGGGCAATCAGGGCGAGGAGTTCGTCCTGGGAGGTCGTCTCCGGCAGAGCGTACACCGTGCTTCGCAGGCCCACCTCACGCGCCTTGCGGTCCTTGCCGCGCACGTAGCTCATGCTGGCGGGGTCCTCCCCCAGCCGCACGAGGGCGAGGTGGGGCGGGGTGGGCAGCCGCCGGGCACGGGCCGCCGTCTCCGCAAGGAGGGCCGCCGCCGCTGGAGGACCGGCGAGGACGCGGGCGGTCGTGGCCGTCACTCCTGCGCCTCCGCCTTCTTCTCCGGGACGGGATTCAGGCTGCGGCTCAGGCCCGCGAGCACCCCGTTCACGAAGCGGCCCGAGTCCTCGCCGCCGAACTTGCGGGCGATGCGGACGGCGCTCTCGATGACGGGTGGGTGCGGCTCGGGCGTGTGCATCAGCTCGAAGGTGGCGAGGCGCAGGATGTTGAGGTCCGTCTGGGCCATCTGCTCGAAGCTCCAGCCGCGAATGGTGCGTTGGAGGGTGTCGTCCAGCTCGGCCCGGTGCGCCCTCAACCCGTCCACGAGCTGCCGCGCGAAGGCCAGCGCCTCGTCGTTGAGCTGCGGAAAGGTGTCGTCTCCCTCGCGCATCGCCCCCTCGGCGCGGGTGAACACGGCGTCCAGCGGCACGTTCCCACGCTCAGCCTCGAACAGCACCCGGAAGGCGAACTCGCGGGCGGCGCGCCGGGTGCCGACGGGCTGGGCGGCCTTCTCTCGGCGGCGGGTCATAGTCCCTCCGTGGAGAGGACGCTGTGCGCCGACTTCACCGGGCGGAGCGGATGCCGGGTCAAGCGTTCCCCTTCGGCAGCGTCACGCCCAGCACCGTCACGTTCACGGCCTTCACCTTCAGGCCGGTCATGAGTTCCACGTTCTCGGACACCGCCCGCTGGGCCTGCCCCGCCACGCCCACGAGGTTGCGCCCGTACTCGACGTTCAGGCCCACGTCCACGGTCACGTTCTGCCCGTCGCGCGTGACGCGCAGGGCGCGGGGACGGCGCGGGCCGCCGCCCTGCTGGCGCAGCACCTCCCCGACCTTGAGGGACGCGGACGCGACCTCGATGCCCTCGATCCCGTCGAGGGTCGTCTGCGCGATGTCCGTCAGGACACTTCGGCTGATCTCCACTTCCATGCTTCTCGCCTCCGGTGCGGGCCGCCCGTTGGGAAGGCGGCCCGGCAATGGGGGACAGTGTAGCGGGGTGGCGAGGTCCCGTCAGTGGTCAGTGGGAAGTGGTGAGTGGGTCGTGATTTTTCCTACTCCTCTGGAAGGCGCGTAACTTCGACGGCCATTCAGAGCAAGCCCCACTGCCTACTCACCACTCACCACTCCCCGCTCCTCCAGCAACCCCTCCAGCCCCACCTCGTCCAGCACCTTCGTCCCCAGCTCGCGCGCCCGGTCGAGTTTGCCGCCCGCGTCCTCCCCGGCGACGAGGTAATCGGTCTTCCCTGTGACACTGCCCGTCACGCGCGCCCCCTCACGTTCCAGCCTTGCCTTGATCTCCTCGCGGGGGCGCGAGAGGCTGCCCGTGATGACGAAGCTCAGCCCGGCGAGGGCCTGGCCGCGCTGCACGGTCTCCCCAGTCGGGGTGACGCCGTGTTGGCGCAGGCGGCGCAGGAGGTCACGCATGGTCTCGTCGGTCAGGGCGGCGGTCACGCTTCCCGCGAGGATGCCGCCCATGCCGGGCACGGCCTCGATCCGCTCGGGCGTGGCGGCGAGCAGCGCGTCGAGCGTGCCGAACTCGCGGGCGAGGGCCTGGGCACCGCGCTCCCCGACGTGGGAGATGCCGAGCGCGTTGACGAGCCGCCACAGGGGCCGCGTCTTGCTCGCCTCCAGTTGGGCGAGGACGTTGGCCGCCTTCTTCTCGCCGCTGCGCTCCAGGTCGGCCAGTTGGTCGGCGGTCAGCCGGTAGAGGTCGGCGGCGTCCTTCACCAGCCCCACGCTCAGGAGTTGCTCGATCAGCTTCTCGCCGAGGCCGCGCACGTCCATCGCGCCCTTGCTGACGAAGTGGCGCAACCGCTCGTACTGCTGGGCCGGGCAGGCGGGGTTGGGGCAGTAGGTGTTCGCGTCGCCCTCGGCCCGCGTCGCCTCGTGGCCGCACTCCGGGCAGTGGGTGGGGAACGCGAAGGGCACGGCGTCCGGGGGCCGCTTTTCCGGCACCACCCGCATGATCTGGGGAATCACGCCGCCCGACTTGCGGACGACCACGGTGTCCCCGATCCGCAGGTCCATGTCCGCGATGTAGTCCTCGTTGTGGAGGGTCGCGCGGCTCACCGTACTTCCCTCGATCAGCCGGGGCGACAGGTGCGCAAGGGGCGCGAGCTTCCCCGTGCGGCCCACGTTGATGACGATGTGTTCGAGGACCGTCTCGACCTCCTCGACCGGGAACTTGTACGCGATGGCCCACCTCGGCGCGCGGCTCGTGAAGCCCGCCTCGTCCTGAAGGTGCAACGAGTCGAGCTTGAGGACCGTGCCGTCCGCGTCGAACTCGAAGCCCGACCGCCCCGCCGTCATCCGGCGGTGGTAGTCGGCGGCGGCCTCCCGGCCCGTCAGCGTCTCCGAGTACTGGCTGGTGGGAAAGCCGTGCTCGCCCAGCCAGGTCAGGATGTCGGACTGCGAGCGCACGGGCACGCCGTCCCGCTTGCCGAGGGCGTAGAAGATGGCCTTGAGGTTCCGGGAGCGCGTCACCTCCGGGTCCTTCTGCCGGAGCGCTCCAGCGGCCCCGTTGCGGGGGTTCTTCAGCAGCGGCGTGCCCAGTTCCTCCGCCCGCGCGTTGTAGGCGGCGAAGTCGGCCCGCGAGAGGTAGACCTCGCCGCGCACCTCCAGCTCCCCCTTGTGTCCGGCGATCTCGCGCGGGATGCCGGGCACCGTCAGCACCTGCTCCGTCACCATCTCGCCCGTCACGCCGTTGCCGCGTGTGGCGGCCCACCGCAGCACGCCGTCCACGTAATAGAGGTTGACGCTCAGGCCGTCGATCTTGAGTTCGCCCGTGTACGTGAACCCGTCGTGGTCGGGCGGGAGGTTCAACGACCGGGCCAGCCTTTCTTGCCACCCGGCCAGTTCCTCGTCGTCGAACACGTTGTCGAGGCTGGTCATGGGGGTGGGGTGGTTGACGTGCTGGAAGGCCGTGCTGGGTGCCCCGCCGACCTGCTGGGTGGGCGTCGGCCCCACCGCCCAGTCCGGGTGCGCCTCCTCGACCGTCCGCAACTCCCGCACCATCCGGTCGTACACGTCGTCGGGAATCTCGGGGGCGTCCTGCTCGTAATACGCGCGGGCGTGGCGCTCGACCTCGGCGCGCAGGGCGCGGTACTGTTCCTCTGTCACGTCGGCGGCGAGTGCGTCGGCGGGCTGGTCCATGCGGGCAGCGTAGCACCGGGGTTTCGGACGGGCGGGTGCTATTTCACGCACTCAGGGGCGAGCAGAAGGCGGAAGGCTCACCGCCCCACGCTGACCGCTGACCGCTGACGGCTGACGGCTGACGGCTGACGGCTGACGGCTGACGGCTCATTCCCACGGCCAACCGTGAGTTGGATGGATTCTGCATGGCGGGTGATTCACGTATACTCTGGACCGGGTTCAACGTAATCCACCTGAAAGCACGCCCCATCCCCCACTCGGAGGAGATCACATGAAGAAGTTTCTGACGCTTGCCCTGGCCCTGACCACCCTCGCCGCCGCGCAGGACTCCGTGCGCGTGGGGATGGCCTACGACGCGGGCGGCAAGTTCGACCGCAGCTTCAACCAGAGCGCCTACACGGGCGGGCAGCGCGCGGCCAAGACGCTCGGCGTGCAGCTCAAGGACTTCGAGCCGTCCGACCCCAGCCAGATCATCCAGGGCATCCGCTCCTTCGCGGGCGAGGGCTTCGACCTGACCATCGGCATCGGCTTTGCCAACAACGCTTCCATCACGCAGGTCGCCAAAGAGAACCCCGACCTGTACTTCGGGCTGGTGGACGACGTGTCGCCGCAGAAGAACGTGGCGAGCCTCGTGTTCGCCGAGCAGGAGGGCAGCTACCTCGTGGGCTACCTTGCCGGGCTGAACAGCAGCACGGGCGTGGTGGGCTTCGTGGGCGGCATGGACATCCCCCTGATCCACAAGTTCGAGGCCGGGTTCGCGGCGGGGGCGAAGGCCGCCAACCCGCGTGTGCGCGTCATCGCCCAGTACGTGGGCACCACTCCGGAAGCGTGGAACAACCCCGGCAAGGCGAAGGAGATCGCGGCCTCCATGCGCGCGAAGGGGTCGGACATCATCTTCGCGGCGGCGGGCGCGAGCGGCAACGGCGTCATCGACTACGTGAAGCAGACCCAGTGCCTCAAGGCGGGCAACCTGCCCAGCGGCGTGCGTTTCGCCTCCAACAACTTCAATAACGTGACGAAGAGCGCGTCGTACCGTCAGGCCTGCGCGGGCAACACCCGCCCGATGTTCTTCATCGGCGTGGACTCCAACCAGAACTACCTCGGCGACTTCGACAAGAACCCCGCCACGATGAACCACGGCCTGACCTCCATGCTCAAGCGCGTGGACAACGCCGTGTACAGTCTGATCAAGGCCACGAAGGACGGCGGCTTCAGAGGTGGCGAGCGGCGCTTCGGCCTCAAGGAGGGCGGCGTCGGCTACGCGGTGGACCAGTACAACAAGGCGCTGATCTCCTCGGCCCAGGTCGCCCGTGTGGAGGCCGCGAAGGCCCGCATCATCAGCGGCGCGATCAAGGTGCCCACGAAGTAACCTCTTCATCTTCGAGGGGGCGGGCCTGTATGGGTCCGCCCCGGCTCTTTTTCTCGCCTTCCTTCCCCTTCCGCCCCTTTCTCCCCGCCCACACGTGGATTCGGCCTCTGGCCGACCCCAGAACGCCGCCGAGGGGAGGGACCCTCCAGACTCCACGGACAAAGTTGCGTGGGGACGAGTAAGAGCCGTGTTAGGTTCTCAGCCTTCTTATGCCGCGAGAGTCTTGCGGGAGCCGATCCCCTGCGCGGAGTCGGCGACCTGAGCTATGCGCGCAAGGAGTGGAATGAACCAAGCAGTACCGCAAACGGAGTATGAGGAACGGCTGGCCGACGCCCTTCAATTTCAGGCGCTCCTGCACGACGAGGGTCTCGTCGTCGAGGGGCACGCCGAGCGCCTCGCCCAGCTTCGCGCGGAGTTCGCGGCGCGGGGCACGGTCGAGCACACCCCGGACGAGCTGACGCACGGCACCCGGATCGCGTGGCGCAATTCGACCCGCTGTGTGGGCAAGTTCTCCTGGCAGCAACTGCATGTCCGGGACTGCCGGCATCTGCGGGGGGCCGAGGAGGTGTTCGGGGGTCTGGTGGACCACCTGCGGGCCGCCTGCAACGGTGGGCGGACCCGGTTGCTGCTCAGCGTCTTCGCGCCGCAACAGCCCGGTCAGCCGGGGCTGCGGGTCTGGAACTCCCAGCTCATCGGCTACGCGGGCTACCGGCAGGCCGACGGCACGGTGGTCGGGGACCCCGCCAACGTCGAGCTGACCGACGCCATCCGCGCGCTGGGCTGGCCGGGCGGCCCCGGCACCCGCTTCGACCTCCTGCCGGTGGTACTGCACCCGCCCGGTGAGGCACCGCGACTGTTCGAGCTGCCCGCCGACGCCGTTCTGGAGGTGCCGATCACGCACCCCACACTGCCGTGGTTCGCCGATCTGGGCCTGAAGTGGTACAGCCACCCGGCCATCTCGAACATGCGCCTTGACCTCGGGGGCGTGTCCTACACCGCCGCGCCCTTCAGCGCGTGGTACACCGCCGCCGAGATCGGGGCGCGCAACCTGAGCGACGTGAACCGTTACGACATGCTGCCCGAGATCGCCCGGCGCATGGGACTGGACACGCGCCGCGACCGGACGCTGTGGAAGGACCGTGCGCTGCTCGAACTCACGACGGCGGTGATGTTCTCCTTTGAGCGGCGTCAGGTCAGCATCCTCGACCATCACACGGTGGCCCGTCAGTTCGTGCTGCACGAGGAGCGTGAGGCCCGCGCCGGTCGCGTCACCCCCGCCGACTGGCGAACGATGGTCGCCCCCCTGTCCGCCTCCACGACCGCGACCTTCGGGCGCACCTACCCCGACGTGATTCTCAGGCCCAACTTTTTCGACCAGCCGACGCCGTGGGTCGCGCCCCAGGCACAGGAGCCGGAGCCGCCACAGCCGCCCCGTCCGGCCACAGGGCAGTGTCCCGTCCACCCTGTCAACGTCAAGCCCCCCGCCGTCTCCGGCTCCACCTCCCCCGACATGAGCGGACCAGCGGGCGCACCGACGTAGAGGATGCCCGGCCACGTGGCGATGTCCCCAGGGCCGGGGCCGACGCGGCGGACCTGCCGCCGAGAGGTGAAGCGCGACCGGAACGCGTGAACTCTGGGTTAAGCGTGGGACCGACTACAGAGTTCGCCGGGCCTCTAGGGTGTGTTCCGAAGTCCGCCTCCCCCGTGGGCGCGGCGCGGGCCGTCGGCGTCCCACCGGGGCGGGCGGCTTCCGAAGGAGAACCACATGACCCTGAACACCGACCGACTCTCCCGCCGCCTGAGCTGGCGCGGCGTCCTCGCCGGGCTGGTGATGGGCCTCGTCTCGACGCTGACCATCCTCGCCCTCGGCCTCGTCATCACGGCCCTGACCGGGATTACCCTGACGGGCACGGGCATCCAGGCAGGCATCTGGACGGCGGTGGCCGCGCTCGTGGGGGCCTACGCCGCCGGGCTGACCGCCGTGCGCGCGAGCGCCCCCGCCACCCACAACACCGACGGTATCGCCGCCATGACCCACGACGACGCGACGCTGACGGGCCTCGTGACGGGCGGCCTGCTCGTCCTCCTGACCACCCTGCTCGCCCTGAACAGCGTGAGCCGCCTGCTGGGCAGCGCGGGCAACCTCGTCGGCAACGTGGCGGGTGCGGCGGCCAACGCGGGAGCCGCCGCCGGGAGCGAGGCCGCCCAGAGCGGGGGCCTCCAGAGCTTCGTGGACGGCATCACCGAGGACGACGTGGTGGACCTGATCGCCGGGAGCAACGCCGACCTCAGCGAGGAGCAGGTGCAGGCCGCCTCCAACGTGGTGACGGGCATCTTCCGCCGCGCCCGCTACGACCTCGGCACCCAGAACCCGGCCAACATCACCGACTTCGCCGGCGCGCGCCTCAATGCCGTCAAGGAGGCGCTGACGGGCGACCAGTTCGTGACCCGGCTGGAGCGCCAGGGCCTGACGAATGCCCAGGCCACCGAGGTCCGCACCGAAGTCACCGAGCAGGTCAACCGTCTGGAGACGCAGGCCCGCCAGGTCGCCGAGACCGCCGAGGCCACCGCCCGCACCGCCGCCCGCAACACCGGCCTCTCGTGGCTGCTCGGCGCGGGCCTGACGCTGCTCCTCGCCGTCATGGGGGCGAGGAACGCCGCCACCCACCGCGCCATCGCCACGCTGCCGACCGACCCGACCCGCCGCTAGGTTCCCTCTTCACGCGCCGTCTCCCAGGGTGGAGGCGGCGTCTTTCGTTGCCGATGACCTGACCAGTTGAGGTGAACTGCGGATCGGGCGAAAGAAGCATCTTCGTGATTAATGGTGGAGAAGGGCAAGCACGCCTGACGCGCTCGCCCTTCTCCTGCGCCTCAAGCGTCGTGAGGCAAGAGTGGGCCGGTTTCCCCTACGCTGGTCCCATGTCCCGCCGTTTCCCATCCCGTCTGCGCCCACTTCTGACCGCGCTGCTGCTCGTGCTGCTCGGCTATCTGGTGGGCACGGGGCAGCGGGTGGTCGTCCGTCCCCCGCTCGTCGTCGGGCAGGACGCCGCGTATCCGGGGGCGCGGGCGGTCGCCACGCTGGAGCGCGCGCCGCAGCCCTTCCTCGACATCCGGCCCGTCGGGCGTGAGGCGGACACGCTGCTGGTCTTCTATCCGGGCGGCTTCGTGCGTCCGCAGGCGTACGAGTGGCTGGGCACGGCCCTTGCCGGGCGGGGGGTGCGGACGGTCATCCCGGTCTTCCCGCTCGACCTCGCGTTCACAGGTACGGGTCGGGCGGATGCGCTCATCGACCGTCTGGGGGCGGGCAAGCGGGTGTTTCTCGCCGGGCACTCCCTTGGCGGGGCGGCGGCGGCGGGCTACGCGGCCCGGCACGCGGGGCGACTCTCCGGCCTGATCCTGATGGGGGCGTACCCGGCGGGCAACGTGAGCCTGCGCGACTCGGGGCTGCAGGTGCTGTCCCTCCTCGCGGAGCGCGACGGGGTGGCGGACGCGGGGGAGGTGCGCGGCGGGCTGGCGCGTCTGCCGCCGGACACCCGGCTCGTCGTGCTGCCCGGTGCCGTCCACTCCTCCTTCGGGCGCTACGGGCCGCAGCGGGGCGACGGGCGGCCCACCGTGCCCAGAGCGGTCACGGAGGCGCAGATCTTCCGGGCGGTGCTGGAGTTCATCGCGGAACCGTAAGGGCGGGCGTCACCACTCGAAGAAGAGGGCGTCGCCGCGCGGGAGGTCGCGCCAGTGGCGGAGTTCACGGGCGGCTTGTCGGTCCAGCGCGGTCAGATCGGACGCCGTGAAGGGCGAGTTCAACCAGCTCGCGTCGGGCACCAGCCACCCCGCCCCCTGCCACCAGGAGGTGAGGGGTGGAATGTCCACGTACTCCCGCCCCCACTCCTCGGCGGCGGGCCAGCGAATGAAGCCGAGGACAGGGGCGAAGACGCTCACCCGCATCCGCACAGTCAACCCACCTCGAGGAGACGCCCAGTTCACGGCATGATGGATGACGTAGGGGCGCGGAGTTCGCTCCAGCGGTGCCGGAGTCCAGCCCGTCTCCCAGCCGCAGCGATAGAGGTCGGCTTGAATATGCGGTGAAGGGTTCTCCTCCAACCGCGCCAGATCGTCCGCCAGCCACACCTCCGCCACGGATGGCACGCGACCCCTCCCCTATCCCAGCGCCGCCCGCAGCCGCTCCACGTCCTCGCGCCACGCCTCCGCGTCCTGTTCATCGGCCCAGAGGTCGGGGAGTTCGCTGTCCTCACCGAGCACACGGCCCAGCGCCTCCCGTGCAAGGTCGCGTAGAGGTTCGAGGTCGGCGGGGTGGGCACCTTCTACCCACGCGCGCAGTCCGGCGTCGGTGATGCGGTCCGTCTCGCCCGTCAGTGCAGCGACCAGCACCTCGGCGGCGGCAAGGGTGCGGTGGCCCTCCTCGGCGGCGAGGAAGTCCGTGTCGGGGTCCAGCGCCACGTCGAACGCCTCGGCGAGCGCGAAGGCCCCGTCCTGCGCCACCTCCTGCGCGAAGGCCGCGCCGACCTCGTTCTCGAAACTGCCGATGCCCCAGATGTTCATGGGGGACAGGCTAACGCCCGTGGGCGCTGTCGTGGTCGGGGTGAATAGAGATCAGATGCAGGGTGTCTCCCGTGCGGGTGCAGAGCAGACGGTTTTTCTGACTGACGCACAGGGTGTACAGCGTCTCGCCGTTCGGTCCGGTTCGTGAGTGCACCTTCTCCCAGTTCAAGCCGGAGGCACGGGAGAGCGTGTCCCAATCCAATGTGTACAGCCGGGCGAGCGTGTTCAGGACGGCATGCCGCTCCGCTTTCTCCAAGCCGAAGAGGTCGCGTTGGAAAGTAGGTACGTTGAGGTCCAGACGCAGGGCGCTCATGCGTCACGGAGTTTGGCGAGTTCCTCGGGTGTTGTCTCACGTGCCGGATTCTGCGCCAGCCACTCAAACGCCTCTCTAAGCTTCACCTGCATCTCCGGCGTGTGCAGCCAGCGTTCGTTGTCGGGGATGACGGTGGCGGTGCGGATGCGCCACACCCCCGGCTCAGGCTGCTCGATCAGGACCGTGCGCCCGGCGTACTCCTTACCGAGCGAAATCTGACCGCTCGCGCCGATCACCTTCAGCTCCGTCTTGCCCTCGCCGTCCCTGATTGTCATGCCTTCATGCTATCAAGCGGGCAGGAAGATCGTTTCACCCCGTCACCCCCGTTCGCAGCCAGTAGGCGCGGTCTGGACGGCCTTTCGCTTCCGTCTCACGCGCCGCGCGTTCGTGGTCGTAGGGCAGGGCGTGGTGAGCGACGTGCCAGCCCACGGGGGTGCGGGTGAGCGTGGCATACCGCGCGTGCGGACTGCAGTTCTCCACGACGTAGGGGAACGGTGCCTCGTCCGTGTACGCGGGCTGCCCGACGCTGCCGGGGTTGACGACGAGCGGCCCGCCGGGAAGCTGCACCACGCGCGGCAGGTGGGTATGGGCGCAGACGACGACGGACGCGCTGACCTCCCCGAGCCGTTCCCGAATCTCGTGGACCGTGGCAGGCCGCGCCCCTTGCGGCGTCACCGTCAGCATCAGGTGGGTCGTGTTACTCGTCGGTGTGCCGTGGCAGCACAGCACGTCATCGAGAGTCAGGGTGAGGGGCAGGCCCGTCAGGAACGCCCGCGCCTCCGCCGAGAGGCCGAGTTCGGATACATCCGGCTCCTCGTCGTGGTTGCCGCGCACGCCGGGAAAGGCGGTCAGGCGGTCCACCGTCCCCTGTGGATCAACGCTGCCCCACACCACGTCTCCGAGGTTGACCGTCACGTCCGCGTCCTGCTGCGCGATGTCTTCTAGCACGGCGTCGAGGGCGTAGGTGTTCGCGTGAACGTCGGCGATCAGGGCGAGGCGCATAGGTGATGATGGGCCAAATCAGGTCTCGTCCGCGAGCGGGTCGGCGTTCTGAAAGTGGTGGTGAGGTTGGGAGGCCGAGGAAAACCCGGCTAGAAACTCCGGCGTCTGTTGCTTCGTCTTGGGCTTGAAGCTGCCCCTGGCAACCGCCCAATCGAAGGCGCTCATATCGAGCGGATACCACGTCAACATGCCCTGCAACCCATGTTCTCGGACCCACGCCTCACCCTTTTCCAGAGTCGTGAAGACGGCGGCGGGATGCTGCGCCCATAGGCCCATGAACACCCAGACGCCGGGCAACTCTGGCGTTTCGACCATTCCGGCCATTCAGACGCCCGCCCTTTCCCGCCCATACCGCTCCTCCACATACTTTTCCAGCAGCTCCTGGAAGTCCTCGGCGATGCGCGGCCCCCTCAGCGTGGTGAGCAGCTTGCCGTCCTGATAGACGGGGGCGCGGGGGTCCTCGCCCGTGCCGGGAAGGGAAATGCCGATGTTGGCGTGCTTGCTCTCGCCGGGGCCGTTGACGACGCAGCCCATCACGGCCACCTGCATCTCCTCCACGCCGGGATATTTCGTCTTCCACTCGGGCATCGTGTCGCGGATGTAGTCCTGAATCTTCTGCGCGAGTTCCTGAAAGAAGGAGGACGTGGTGCGCCCACAACCGGGGCAGGACGTGACCTGTGGAAGAAACTGGCGGAGGCCGAGGCTCTGGAGCATCTGCTGGGCGACCTCCACCTCCAGCTTGCGGGGGGCACCGGGTTCGGGCGTCAGCGAGACGCGGATGGTGTCGCCGATGCCGTCCACGAGGAGCGGGGAAAGGGCCACACTGGAGGCCACGATGCCCTTCATGCCCATGCCCGCCTCGGTCAGGCCGAGGTGGAGGGGGTAGTCGCACAGCGGCGCGAGCTGGCGGTAGACCTGCCACAGCTCGGGCGCGGAGGAAACCTTGACCGAGATGATGATGCGGTCGTGCGGCAATCCCAGCTTCTCCGCATACCGGGCCGAGTCGAGGGCCGAGACCACCATCGCGTCGATCATCACGTCGGTGCCGCTCTTGGGGCTGCCACGCCGTGCGTTCTCGTCCATCAATCGGGCGAGGACCTGCTGATCGAGGCTGCCCCAGTTCACGCCAATGCGGACGGGCTTGCCGTGCTGTTTGGCGACCTCGATCATCGTGGCGAAGTTGGCGTCGTGGTGCTGCCCCGCGCCGACGTTGCCGGGGTTGATGCGGTACTTGGCGAGCAGGCGTGCCGTCTCCGGGAACTCCGCGAGGAGGATATGCCCATTGTAGTGGAAGTCGCCGACGATGGGCACGTCGATGCCGACCTCGTGGAGCCGGGCGACGATCTCGGGAACGGCTGCGGCGGCCTCGCGCGTGTTGACGGTGACGCGCACGAGTTCGGACCCCGCGCGGGCGAGCTGAGCGACCTGAATCGCGGTGGCCTCGGCGTTCGCGGTGTCCGTGTTCGTCATGGACTGCACGACGACGGGGTGCGCGCTGCCCACGGGCACGTTGCCCACCCAGGTGGTCACGGTCCGGCGGCGCGCGGGGTTGAGGGCAGCGGTCATGGCCCCAGTCTAAGCGTGCGGGGGCGGGACGTTTCAGGCGGGGGCGAGGCCGCGCCCCAGAGACGCCAGAGCGCGTCGAGAGGCCGTCCGCGTCGGCACGTCCCGGCGACCCTTCGGTTCTCCCCTCTGTACGCTCGATGTGAACTGCGACTTCAGGGAAAAGCACGTTTTCGTCGTCCAGCAGAAAGACGAGCCGCGCTCGTCACCCCTCTCCCCGGCCCCCTCCCGCAAGGGGAGAGAGGGACAGGAGCACGTCTATGACACTCGCCTTCTCCTGCACATCAAGCGTTCTGTGGGACAGCGCCCGTCCGCCCACCCTGCACTCGAAGAAGCCTGCCGTCTTCTCATCACTCAACCCTTCACCCCCCCGCACACGCCCGCCCGGCCACCCGCCCGCTGAACAGGCAGCCGCCCAGGAAGGTGCCCTCCAGCGAGCGGTAGCCGTGCATCCCGCCGCCGCCGAAGCCCGCGACCTCGCCCGCCGCATACAGGCCGGGCATCGGCTCGCCCCCCGGCTGGAGGACCCGGCCCTGCAAATCCGTCTCCAGCCCGCCCAGCGTCTTGCGGGTGAGGACGTTCATGCGAACGGCGATCAGGGGGCCGCCCGCCGGGTCGAGGATGGGTGCGGGCGGCGAGACGCGGATCAGGCGTTCGCTGAGCAGGCCACGTGCCCCGCGCACGAGGGCGAGTTGAGTGTCCTTACCGACCTCGTTCGCCAGTTGCGCGTCGCGGTCCCGCACCTCGCGTTCCACGGTGGCGTACTCCACCTCGTCCGTGCCGACGAGGGCGTTCATACCTGCCACGAGGTCACGCAGATTGTCGCGAATCACGAAGTCCGAACCGTGGTCCATGAAGGCCTGCACCGGCCCCTGCACCCGGCCCGTCGCGCGGCGCAGGGTGAGGCGCACGCTCCGGCCCGTGAGGTCGGGGTTCTGCTCGCTGCCGGAGAGGGCGAATTCCTTCTTGATGATGCGGCGGTTGAGGAGAAACCACGTGTGGGGGTAGCCGTGCCGCGTCACGTGCGTCAGCGTGGCGAGGGTGTCGAAGCCGGGGTAGTGCGGATGGGGGAGCCGCCGCCCGGTCGGGTCGAGCCACAGACTGCTCGGTCCCGGCAGGACGCGGATGCCGTGGCCCGGCCAGATGGGATTCCAGTTTCGCAGCCCCTCGGTGTAGTGCCACATACGGTCCTCGTGGATGAGGTTCGCGCCCGCCCGCGCCACCGCCCCCTGCAACTCGCCGTCCACATGCCGGGGCACGCCCGCGACCATGTGGGTGGGAGGTGATCCCATACGCTCGGTCGGCCAGTTCCTCCGCACGAGGTCGAGGTTGCCGCCGATGCCCCCGGAGGTAATGACAACCGCGCCCGCGTTCAGATTGAAATCGCCCACCACGACGCGCGAACTCGCCTCACCCCGTCCCACCTCGGAGGGTTCAAGAACATCGCCGGAAACGCCGTGGACGACCCCGTTCGTGACGTTTAGGCCCCGGACGCGGTGGCGAAAGCGGAACGTGACCCGGCCCGCCGCCGCGTGTGTCCGCACCCGGCGCTCGAAGGGTTCGAGCACGCCCGGCCCGGTGCCCCAGGTGATGTGGAAACGCGGCACGCTGTTGCCCGGTGCCCCTGCCCCCTGCCCGCCGCGCTCGGCCCAGCCCACGGCGGGGAAGAAGCGCACGCCCTGGGCACGCAGCCACGCCCGCTTCTCCCCCGCCGTGAAGTCGAGGTAGGCGTCGGCCCAGCGCCGGGGCCAGTGGTCCTCGGGGCGGTCGAAGCCTGCCGTGGCCGCCCAGTCGCGCCCGGCCAGCTCGCGCGAGTCGCGGATGCCCAGCCTGCGCTGCTCCGGCGAGTCGATGAGGAACAGGCCGCCGAAGGACCAGTACGCCTGCCCACCGAGCGATTGCTCGCCCTCCTGATCGAGCAGCAGCACGCGCTTGCCCGCGTCGGCAATTTCAGCGGCGGCAGTCAGCCCGGCGAGTCCGGCACCGACGACGATCACATCTGCATCATGGGTGGGCATGGGGAACCTTTCGGGAGGGGAACGGCGAGGGGCCGCCCCCGTGGGGGAGGAGCGTGGAAGGGTGCATGGACGGTGAGGCCCAGTAGACTGCCTTCTCCCGACCGTGGCAACTGGAGCGGAGCGAACCCTTACAACTCCTCGAAGTAATCCACGTCCAGGCGACGGATGCTGTAGGTCTCGCGCGTCAGGACGCCCACGCTGTAGTCGATCATCAGGCGGGCCAGCGTCTCCCCATCGAGCAAAATAATGTTCCCGATTTGAGCGGCAGTTGTCTTTGCGCCGTCGCTGAAGCTAGACGTGGTGATGAACACGCCTTTGCTGGCACGGTGGAACGTCAGGCTTCCGGCGAAGGTTCTAATCTCCGGGCTATGGACAGGGTTAGACCAGCGTTTGGCTTGCAGATACACGCGATCCAGGCCCAGGGGGTCCTGTTTGATCATGCCGTCGATGCCATTGTCACCGCTCCGGCCCAACGCCTGCCCTGCGTCACGTACATTTCCGCCGTAGCCCATCGCTACCAGCACTTCAACCACCAGCCGCTCGAATTGGGTGGGCGTCAAGCCCTGTACCTGTGCGAGGAGTTCCCTGGTCAAGGCCGCGTTCAGGCTGGCGTAGAGCGCAGCCAATTCTTCCTCCGGGGAAAGAACAGGTGCTCCGTTCTCAGGAGTTGGTGGCGTGGTGGTGGGACTGGCTCCCGTTCGGGGTGCCTGAAAGGTCTGAAACTCAGGAAAAGCCTCCAGCATCTGGGTATGGATGGGTTCCTGGTGCTCACGCAGGAGCGTCCGTCCGCGTTCCGTGACCCTCACCCAGCCCCGTTGCGGACTTTCTAGAGCGGCGGCTTTGAGCAGGTACGTTTTCGCCCAGCCGATCCGGTTCATGTAGGTGGCCTGCCGTCCACTGGGAAGAAGCTCCGCCATCTCCTCCTCAGACAGCCGAAACTGCTTGGCCAGGGCGGCGTAAATGTCCTGCGTTCTTCTGGGTTCACCGTCTATTAGAAGCTGGAGCAGCGGACGCATGAACGTCTGATAGTCGGGAATGGGCACCCCAGCAGTGTAGAAAAAAGCCGCCGACCTCCTCTCCCCAGGTCAGCGGCCCCTCAATACTCGTCCCCAACCCTCATCCCTTCAATCCGTGTACGCCCCCACCGCCGCGCTGCTCACCAGCTTCGCGTACTTCGCCAGCACGCCGCGCTTGTAACGCGGTTCGGGGGCCACCCACGCCGCGCGCCGCCGCTCCAGCTCCGATTCGTCCACGTGCAGGGTGAGTTGCAGCGTCTCGGCGTTCAGCTCGATGGTGTCGCCCTCCTGCACAAGGGCGATAGGGCCGCCCACGTAGGCTTCCGGCGCGACGTGCCCCACGACCAGCCCGAAGGTGCCGCCGCTGAAACGCCCGTCGGTGATCAGGCCCACGGAGTCGCCCAGGCCCTTGCCGATGATGGCCGAGGTGGGCGAGAGCATTTCGCGCATGCCGGGGCCGCCCTTCGGTCCCTCGTAGCGGATGACGAGCACATCCCCGGCGCGAATCCGGTCGCCCATGATCGCCGCCATGCACTCCTCCTCCGAGTCAAAGACGCGGGCGGGACCCGTGATCTTGATGCTCTTGAGGCCGCTGATCTTGGCGACCGACCCCTGTGGCGCGAGGTTGCCACGCAGGATGGCGAGGTGCCCCTGCGTGTAGATCGGCGTCTCGAAGGGGAGGATCACGTCCTGCCCCGCGTCGGGCGTCTCCGGCTCGTCGGCCAGATTCTCGGCGACCGTCCGGCCCGTCACGGTCAGGCAATCGCCGTGCAGGAGGCCCGCCTTCAGCAGCATCTTCATCACGCGCGGGATACCGCCCACCTCGTGCAGGTCGGTCGCCACGTACCGCCCGCTCGGCTTGAGGTCGCAGAAGACGGGCGTGCGCTCGCGGATGCGCTCGAAGTCCTCCAGCGTGAGGTCGATGTCGCAGGCGTGGGCGACCGCCATGAGGTGCAGCACGGCGTTCGTGGAGCCGCCGACGGCCATGATGACGGTGATCGCGTTCTCGAAGGCCTCTTTGGTCAGGATGTCGCGCGGGCGGATGTCCTGCTCGATCAGTTTGATCAACGCGCGGGCGGAGTCGGCGCTGCTCATCGCCTTTTCCGCATCCACGGCGCTCATGGTGGAGGAGAAGGGCAGGCTCATCCCCATCGCCTCGAAGGCGCTGCTCATCGTGTTCGCCGTGTACATGCCGCCGCACGAGCCGTTGCCGGGGCAGGCGCGCTTCTCGATCTGCTCGAAGTCATCGCGGCTGATCTTGCCCGCTCCGAACGCGCCCACGGCCTCGAACACGGAGACGATGGTGAGGTCCTTGCCGTCGTAGTGGCCCGGCTTGATCGTGCCGCCGTAGACGAAGATCGCGGGGATGTTCAGCCGGGCAATCCCGATCATCGCGCCGGGCATGTTCTTATCGCAGCCGCCGACCACGATCACGCCGTCATGACTCTGGCCGCGCGAGACGGTCTCGATGGAATCGGCGATGACCTCGCGGCTGACGAGGCTGCACTTCATCCCCTCCGTGCCCATGCTGATGCCGTCGGACACGGTAATCGTGCCGTACACCTGCGGCATCGCGCCGCCCTCGCGGATGGCGTCGGTGATATGGCCCGCCAGCTCGCCCAGCCCGTTGTTGCAGGGCGTGATGTTGCTCTGAGCGTGCGCCACGCCGATGATCGCCTTCTCGAAGTCGCCATCACCGAAGCCGACCGCGCGCAGCATCGCCCGATTGGGGGCACGCTCGTCGCCCTGCGTGACTTGGTGGCTGTTCCAGTTGAGCTTGCGCTTGGTCGCCGTGTCGGTCATGCCCCCAAGCTACGCCAATCCTCCAGCCCAACAGGAACGGTGACACAGACAGGCGGGGCTACGACCGCTGCAACCCCTTCTCGGTCAGTTGCACGCTCTCCAGGTCGAAGCCGAAGGTGGCCTTCGCGCCCTGGCCGATGGCGGTCTTGACCTGACCCAGCAGCGCCGGGTTCTTCTTGGCGGCCTGCACATAGCCGCTCACGAGCATGGTCTGGATGAGCATGCCCTCGGCGATCTCCTGCTTCTGCGCGTCCGTCGTCCTGGCGAAGCCGGGGGTGCGCGACATCGCGCTCACGAACTGCTGGCGGACGGCAGTCACCAGCGCGCGGCTGGGGTCGTCGTCGCGGCCCCGCATGCCGTACCACGCCGTGATGAAGTAGACGGTCAGCGTGTCGGCCACGTCGTTCGTCTTCAGGCCGTACTTGGCGATGCCCTTGCCCGCGAGCGCGATCACGTCCTGCGAGGCCAGCGCCCGCTCCAGCTCGGCGGCGGTCTTGGGGTCGGTGGCGCGCACCCGGCTCACGATGCCCGCGAAGTTGCGCTTGCGGACCTCCGGGCTGGGGCGGAAGGTGGTCGAGACGGACGCCGTGGGAGCCGCCCGCTGCGCCTCCGACTGCGTGAGGGCGTCCAGCGAGAGCGTGTTCGTGAGCTGCCCCATGTCGAACACGCCCTGCGCCCTGGGCGGCGAGAGAAACGTCAGCATCGTCGTCAATACGCCTGCGGCCACTGCCCGCCCGGTCCACCTCATAGGTCCGCCTCCTCACCACTCTGGGTTGACCGCGAGTGTACCGGGTTCGGGGGTGGGGGAAATACAGGCTAAAGAAGAAGAGGGGGTGGTGCCCTCTTGTCCTTCCCTTATGGGTCAGGGGGATGACGTGTTCCTACTCGGCGGTCCTTACCAAGCCACCCGCCCGCTCCACTCGCTCCACCCCACTCGGCTCCGGGCGACGCCGCGCGAGGACGGTGAGCAGGGTCAGTCCGGCGAGGCCGCTCAGGCTGAGGGGGGCGAGAATCGGGATGTCGCTGCCGCCGCCCATGCCTGCGGGCGGGGCACCCGTGGGGGCCGCACTCGTGCTCGTCGCCGAGACGCTGACGGTCGTCGTCTGCGCGCTCCGGGCGGCGTCCTCCGCGATCTCCTTGCGGTGTTCGTTCGCCCCGTACAGGCCAGAGAAGGTGAGTACCGCCAGCAGCGCCACCACCACGCCCTGCACGACGCGCTGACGCCAGAAGGCGAGGAGCGTCACGGCGAGGCCCACGAGCGTCGCGGCGAATCCGATAATCTGCGTACCCCTTTGGAAGTGGTCGTACAGCACCAGTTCCACGGCGAGGAACGCGAACCCGGCGGCGCAGATCACCAGCACGAGGTCGGGGAACCGGGGGCGGAGGCGCTGGCTCAGGCGATTCAGGGTCATGCCTGAAGGGTAGGCGGGGGGTGTGCAGGGACCGTCCGGACCGTGTGCAGGTCCTGTCCAGGCGCGTCACGTCGGAGGGGAAACGAGAGGGAGCGATCCTCCCGAGTCGCCCGCACCCTCACTGCCGCCCTCAGCCGATATTCAGGCCCACGTCGAACGTCGCCCGGTACCCCTGCTCCGGGCTACCCGTGAGGTTGAGCAGGAGCTGGTTGCCGCCGTTGCGGTAGATGCCGTCGTTCGCGTTCAGGACGTTGCGCCGACCCTTGCGGTTATAGGGGGCGCGGGCGTGAACGCGGTCGGTGACGGCCTCGGGGAAGAACAGTTGCGACGTGAACTCACCCGTGGCCTGCCCGGAGGTGTTCAGGGGCTGCAACTTGAAGTGAATGTGGACGGCGCGGCCCGGATACCAGCCGGGATAGACGGTCGTGAAGGTCGCCCGGCCCCGCGCGTCCGTGACCTGAGCGCCCCGCAGGAAGTCGCCGCTGTTGCCCTCCACGTCCGAGTACACACCGAGGGCGTCGCACTGCCACACGTCCACGAGGACGTTCGAGCGGGGCTGGCACGCGTTCGCCGCCACGCGTGAGGTCACGAACTCCAGCGTCAGCGGCACGCCCGCGCTGACGGCACCGCCTCGGGTATCGCGGCGGATGTCACTGCGGCGCAACCTCTCGTCCACGAAGTACGGTCCCTCCGTCATGGCGGGGCGCACCACGCAGCCGGGCAGGCCCGCCCCGCCGCTCGCGCCCGCGCTCGTGCCGCCTGACCCACCGGCGGGAGGAGGCCCGCGCCGCTGGGCGAGGACGCTGCCGCCCACCGCCAGCCCCGCCCCGCCGAGGCCGAGCAGCCGCAGGGCCGCACGCCTGCTCAGCAGGGTTCCGATCATCTCGTCGTCGTTGTCCTCGTCGTGGTGATTCTGGGGGTGCGGGTTCATGGCAAGCCTCCTTGAAGGGTGGGGGTAGCTTAGCCCCCGTGAGTTAAAGGGGGGTTGGAACGAAAGGTGATCTGCTCCCCTAACTGCCTTCCGTAGAGTGGGGAGGTCATGGGTATTCGTGTAGGTTTTTACTTCGGCGGTCCGGATGGCCTCCTCTCCTGCTTCTTGAACTCACCCCTGGATCAATTTCAAGAATTTCTCGTCGAAACTTCCAACGAGTTTCCGGGCGACATCAGCTCAACAAGCCTCCAATTGGTGGAAGAGGTCAAGTCAAGTGGAGTTCACGCGTTGAAGAGGGCAACAGTCCTCGACTACAAGTCGGTAGACGTGTTTATAGCAGATTGGATGCTCTTTCTAGATGTGGGGCACAAGTACAAGCTCGCCGGGGCGTCAGACAGTTGGATCAAAGTCCACAACTATAAAGAGCTACGTGACGTTTTTGAGGCAAGAGGGTTTACCGAAATCGCCCGCCTGCTCACGTACATACCCGATGGGAGACCGATCTTGAGACATGAACTACTCCACCCCTTCTACGCTGAGGACGAGGTTCTGAAAGTGGGTTACTGGACCTCCGAGGAGGCAAGGTTTCTTCGGGAGGCCATAAGCGAGCTGAGTGGAGAAGAGTGGTCTGACGGCCTGACAGATTTTATGAGGGCGAACGAAAAACGAGCTGCCAGCCGACTTCGAGCGTTGTTTGTAGTACAGTATGAGGGCGTTTTCGTCCGCTCAGTGGCTCAGGGTCAGGCTTACCCTGG
>NZ_JAZHPF010000015.1 GCF_036543075.1 Deinococcus sp. YIM 134068 | reverse complement strand
CGGCGGTGCGGGACAATCCGGGGCTGGAGGCCGTCGTGATGGGCAAACACGGCCTCGTCACCTGGGGCGAGACCTCGAAGGAGAGCTACGAGACGACTCTGCGGATCATCGGGGAGGCGCAGGCGTACCTCGACGCGCACCGAGACGAGCTGCCGTTTGGTGGAGCGGCGGTCGACAGTGTTGAGGCGGCGCAGCGGGATGACCTCCTGACCCGTCTGCTGCCCGTCCTGCGCGGCGCGATGCGCGGCGCTCGGCCGGTGATTCTCAATGTGGACACCAGCCCCGAGGTCATGGAGTTCGTGAACTCGAACGTAGCGGCGGAACTCTCGCAAGTGGGTGCCGCGTGCCCCGACCACCTCGTGCACACCAAGCGCACACCGCTGTTCATCAACTGGCGCTTCGGAGAAGGCGAGGAGGTGCTCCTCCAGAAGGCCAAGGACGCAGTCGAGCAGTTCAAGGGCGAGTACGCCGCGTACTTCGAGGAGAACAAGGGCGAGGGCGACGTGATGTTCACCCCCAGCCCGCGCGTGGTGCTCATCCCCGGCCTGGGGATGGTGAACAGCGGACCCGACGCACAGGGAGCCGACGTGTCCCGACAACTGTACCTGCGTGCCATCCAAGTGATGAAGAGTGCAAGTAGCCTCGGCGGGTTCGTCTCCCTCACCGCCGCCGAGAGTTACGCGGTGGAATACTGGCCGCTGGAACTGTACAAGCTCGCGCAGAAGCCCGCCCCGAAGGTGCTGGAGGGGCACGTCGCCCTGGTGACGGGCGCTGCCAGTGGTATCGGACGTGCTATCGCAAGGCGGCTCGCGGCTGATGGTGCGCACGTCGTCATCGCGGACCTGAACGCGGAAGGTGGGGGGCAGGTCGCGGCGGAGATCGTCGGGGAGCGCGGCTATAAGCGGGCGACTAGCGTGGGCATGAACGTCACCTCAGAAGAGCAGGTGCAGGGTGCCTACACGCACGCCGCCCTGAATTATGGCGGCGTGGACATCGTGGTGAACAACGCGGGCATCGCCTCCAGCGCCCCCATCGAGGAGACCAGTCTGGAGATGTGGAACAAGAACCAGAGCATCCTCTCCACCGGCTACTTCCTCGTGGCGCGCGAGGCGTTCAGGGTCATGAAGGCGCAGGGCACGGGTGGCAACCTCGTCTTCATCGGCTCCAAGAACAGCCTCGCCGCCGGGAAGAACGCCGCCGCGTACAGCGCCGCGAAGGCCGCCGAGATTCACCTCGCCCGCTGCCTGGCGGAGGAGGGTGGGGCGCACGGCATCCGGGTGAACTCGGTCCTGCCCGACAGCGTGCTCTCCGGCTCGGCGATCTGGGACGGCAAGTGGCGGGCCGAGCGGGCGGCGACGTACGGCATCCGGGAGGACCAGCTCGAAGAGTTCTACCGCCAGCGCAACACGCTGAAGGTGAACATCCTGCCCGAGGACATCGCGGAGGCCACGTTCTACTTCGCCACGCCCGCCGCGAGCAAGACCACGGGCGGCATCCTCACCGTGGACGGCGGGGTGCCCATCGCGTATGTCCGCTGAGGTCAAACGTCACGTCGCCATTGACCTGGGCGCGTCCAGTGGGCGGGTCGCGCTGGGGACCATCCGGGACGGGCGGCTGGAGGTCGAAATCCTCCACCGCTTCCCGAACGGTGGGGTGCCCGTGCGCGGCGGGCTGTACTGGGACGTGCTCGGCCTGTGGCGGGAGATTCTGCATGGCCTGCGCCTCGCCTCGCAGCACGGCCCCATCAAGAGCGTCGGCGTGGACTCCTGGGCGGTGGACTACGCCCTGCTGGACGAACATGACCTGCTCCTCGACGGGGTTCACCACTACCGCGACCGGCGCACGGACGGCGTGATGGACGAACTGCTGACGGTCCTCCCCCGCGACGCCGTGTATGAGTTCACGGGCATCCAGTTCCTGCCGTTCAACACCGCGTACCAGCTCGTCGCCCACGAGCGGCAGGCACCGGGCATCCTGGGCCGCGCCCGCTGCCTGCTGATGGTGCCGGACCTGCTGCATTTCTGGCTATCCGGCCGCCGCGCGACCGAACTGACCAATGCCAGTACCACACAGCTCTACGACCCGCGCGAGGGGACCTGGTCCGGGCCAGTCCTGCGCGCCTTCGGCCTGGCTGGCGCACTCCTTCCCGAGATCGTTCCTCCGGGCACGCCCCTGGGGGACATCACGCACGAGACGGGTCTGTCAGGGACACAGGTCGTGGCACCCCCCACCCACGACACCGCCTCCGCCGTGGCCGCCGTGCCCGCAACGGGTGAGGGCTGGGCGTACCTGTCGAGTGGCACGTGGTCCCTCGTGGGCGTCGAGACCCCGACGCCCGTCATCACGCCCCAGGCCCTGACGTACAACCTCACGAACGAGGCCGGAGTGAACGGCACCACCCGGCTCCTGAAGAACGTCATGGGGTTGTGGATCGTGCAGGAGTGCCGCCGCGCCTGGGGTGACCCAGAGTACGCGCAGTTGTACGGCGACGCGGAGGCCGCACCGGCGGAAGGTCCCCTGATCGATCCGGACGATCTCCGTTTCCTGCCGCCCGGCCTCGACATGCCCGAACGGGTCCAGCGGGCCTGCGAGGAGACGGGTCAAGCCATCCCGCGGACACCTGCCGAGATCACCCGTTGTGTTCTGGAGAGCCTCGCCTACCGTACGGCGGAGGTGCTCTCACAGCTTGAGGACGTGACCGGGCAGGCCATCTCCACCCTTCACGTGGTGGGAGGAGGCGCGCAGGTCCGCTTTCTGAACCAGCTCCTCGCGAACGTATCCGGGCGCGTCGTGATAGCCGGGCCGGTCGAGGCGACCCTGATCGGCAACCTGCTCGTGCAGGCGGAAGCGTGCGGCAGTATTCCCGCCGGAAGCTTGCGCAACATCGTCCTGGCGTCCGGGGGCCTGGAGACATTCGAGCCTCTCACGCCCGTTCCTCCCGAACGGCTCGCCCTCTTTCGTCGAGTGGGCCGTTTCCAATCCATGCAGCCCTGAAGAGTCCGTCGATGATTGGGACGGGCAAGTTGGCTTGCGATGTCCGTCCCGGTCCCCTTGATCACCCACGTTAACCGTTCGAGGTTTCCTTGTGCAGATCGACCTGTTCATTACCTGTCTCAATGACGCCATGTTTCCCCGTACTGGCGAGGCGACCGTCAAACTCCTCGAACGCCTGGGGCACACGGTCCGCTTCAACGCGGCGCAGACCTGCTGCGGCCAGATGCACTTTAACTCCGGCTATCAGGAGGACGCTCTGAAGCTCGTCCGCCATTTCGTAGAGACCTTCCGGGACGCGGAAGCCATCGTCGCCCCCAGCGGCTCGTGCGTCGGGATGGTCCGCGACCTGTACCCCCGCGCCGCCGAGTGGGCCGGAGACGAGGCGCTGCTGGAGGAGGTCAACGCCCTCACGCCGCGCGTCTTCGAGCTGAGCGAGTTTCTTGTCAAAGAGTTAGGAGTTGAGGACGTGGGCGCCTACTACCCGCACCGCGTCACCTACCACCAGACCTGCCACGCGATGCGGATTCTGCGGGTCGGGGATGCACCCTTGAGGCTCCTGAAGAACGTGCGCGGCCTGCGGCTGGTCGAGTTGCCCGACGTGGACCAGTGCTGCGGCTTCGGCGGGACCTTCAGCGTGAAGAACGCGGAGACGAGCACGGCGATGTTGGCAGACAAGGTGCAGAGCGTCCTGAGTACACGGGCCGAAGCCTGCACGGCGGGCGACAACTCCTGCCTGATGCACATCGGCGGGGGGCTCTCGCGCCTGCAAGCGGGCACCCGCACCGTCCACCTCGCCGAGATTCTGGCGAGCACCGAACAGGAAGTGTTCGCGTGAGCCCGTCGTTGCCAGGCAGGGCGGCCTGCCCGTTCGGATGTGGGCCGATGTCGCGCGAGGGGTCCTCATGAGCGCGGGCGGGATCATTCCGAGGAAGACCTTTCAGGACGCGGCCCACGAAACCCTCTCCAACGCGCAGATGCGCCGCAACCTCCAGCACGCCACCACGACCATCCGTGACAAGCGGCTGCGGGCCGTCTCTGAACTCCCCGACTGGGAGGAATTGCGGACCCAGGGCGCGGCGGTCAAGGACCACGCCCTCGCTCACCTCGGCGACTATTTGCTGGACCTGGAGGCCGCCGTCCAGAGGGCGGGCGGGCAGGTCCACTGGGCGCGCGACGCGGCGGAAGCTCGGGAGATTATCGGGAGCATCGCTGAGGGCCACGGTGTCCGCGAGGTCATCAAGGTCAAGTCCATCACCACCGACGAGATCGAACTCAACGGTGGCCTCTCGGAGCGCGGCATCCACGCCATCGAGACCGACCTCGCCGAACTGATCGTGCAACTCGCCGAAGACCGCCCCAGCCACATCCTCGTCCCGGCGATCCACCGTAACCGGGCGGAAATCCGGGACCTCTTCCGGCGCAAACTCGGCGCCGACCTCCTCACCGACGAGCCTAAACAGCTTGCCGACGCTGCCCGCCTTTACCTGCGCGAGAAGTTTCTGAGTACGAAGGTCGCCGTCTCGGGCGCCAATTTCGCCATCGCCGAGAGCGGCACGGTCTGCGTCGTGGAGTCCGAGGGCAACGGGCGCATGTGCGTCACGATGCCGGAAGTCCTGATCAGCGTCATGGGCATCGAGAAGGTGCTCCCGACGTGGCAGGACGTGGCGGTGTTCCTCCAACTGTTGCCCCGCTCCTCCACCGCCGAGCGCATGAACCCCTACAACTCCTTCTGGTCTGGCGTGCGGGAAGGCGACGGCCCGCAGGAATTCCACCTCGTCCTCCTCGACAACGGGCGGACGGACGTGCTCGCCGACGAGGTGGGGCGGCAAACGCTGCGCTGCATCCGCTGCTCCGCCTGCCTGAATGTGTGCCCGGTGTACGAGCGCGCGGGCGGCCACGCTTACGGGAGCGTGTACCCCGGTCCCATCGGCGCGATCCTGACGCCGCAACTGCTGCACCTGGAGGACAAGAATGCGAACACTCTTCCCTGGGCCAGCAGCCTGTGTGGCGCGTGCTATGACGCCTGCCCGGTGAAGATCAACATCCCCGAGGTGTTGCTCTACCTGCGTGGGAAGATCACCGAGGAGAAGCCCCTGAATGCGGAGGCCATCGCCTTCAGGACCGCCGCCTGGGTGATGAGCGAGCCGCACCGCTTCGAGGGGGCGATCAAGCTCGCGCGGACAGGGCAGGGGCCGCTCGTGAAGCAGGGCGCCATCCACACTCTGCCGGGGATGCTCGGCGGCTGGACGGACACCCGCGACCTGCCGCCCCTCGCCGCGCAATCCTTCCGCGAGTGGTGGAGGAAACGGCCCGCTCCTCCAACCCGTGAGACCGACGGCGACGCCCAGCTCAGCGAGGGCGAACTCCTCGGCCCGCAGCGCACGGACGACCGGGGGCCGGTGTGAACGGCGGGGCGAAGCTCGACATCCTGACGCGCATCAACCGCACCCATGCCCGGCAACAGGAACCGTTCGCGCGGGTACCCGTCCGTCCCTCGGCCCGTCCCCATGCCGAGGTCGTGGAGCAGTTCGCCGAGTTCGCCGCCGAGTACCGGGCGAATGTCGTGCGGGTGGACGCAGGCAGATTGCCAGAGGCCATCCGGGCCGCTCTCCTCGTGCATGGGAACGAACGGGCGGTGGTTCCGCACGACCTCCCGGAAGAGTGGCTCCCTGCCGGGCTCGCCGTGACCCGGGACATAACCGGAGTGACGGACCTGACACCCTTTCAAGCGGTGATCACGGGTGCGGCGGTCGCAATCGCGGAAAGTGGCACGGTGGTCCTCGACCACGGCCCTGGGCAAGGCAGGCGGGCCCTGACGCTGGTGCCCGACCATCACCTCTGCGTCGTGCGTGAGATGCAGGTCGTGGACAGCTTGCCGGAAGCCGTCGCACGCCTTCGAGAGAGCGTCCTGGCGGGCCAACCCCTCACCTGGATCAGTGGGCCGAGCGCGACCTCGGACATCGAACTCAGCCGCGTGGAGGGTGTGCACGGCCCCCGCGTGCTCGACATTCTCCTCGTGCAGGAGGACACCCATGCCACTTCCTGAACCCTTTCCGGAACTCGACGAACTCATCACTTCCATCGGCGAGGCCGGACACCGTGTGGCCGCGATGGACGCCAGTGAAGGGGGGGCCGGGAACCTCTCGGTCTGCCTCGGCTGGCCGGTCGAGGTGCGCCGCCGCTTCCCCAACGGCGAGGACTTCACCCTGCCGCAACCCGCCCCGAACCTCGCCGGACGGGTCGTGCTCGTCACCGGCTCCGGGCGCAGGTTGCGCGACATCCGCCAGGACCCCGAGGCGAACCTGGCAGCCGTCGTGATGGGTGAGGATGGCCGCACCGCCCGGCTGTACACGTCCCCGAGGCGGCTGTTCGAGCGGGTGACGAGCGAGTTCAACTCGCACCTCGCCGTACACGACGACCAGGTGGGGCGCTCCGGCACGAACTTCCACGCGGTGGTGCACGCTCAGCCGCCGCACCTGACCTACCTAAGCCATATCGCCGCCTACCGGGACATCCGCACCCTCAACGAGAAGCTGCTGCGCTGGCAGCCGGAGACCATCGTGAACCTGCCCGAGGGCGTGGGCGTGCTGCCGTTCATCCTGCCGGGCTCCCCGGCCTTGATGGCCGCGAACATTGAGGCGCTCCGCGAGCACCGGGTGGTGCTGTGGAGCAAGCACGGCGTGATGGCGCGCTCGGACGTGAGCATCACCCGAGCGGTGGACCGGGTGGAGTACGCGGAGACGGCCGCGAAGTACGAGCACCTCGACCTCACGAGTGGGGGAAAAGGCGAGGGCCTTTCCCGGGACGAACTACGTGAAGTGGTGGAGGCCTTTGGCGTGCCCACCAAGCTGATCTGACGAGGAACACGACTCGCCCCTCCGGATAAGAAAGCGCGGCCTGAACGCGCCTCCCCCCTTGACGCACTCAAACTTCTTGATCCCGTCCTAAGGGACGGATAAGCGCGTTATAGCCTCAATCGCCCGAAAACCCCCGTTAGGGCGGAGCGCAGAAAGGTTGCCGGAGGCGTAAGGTGGGGTATGAAGCCGTACTCAGAAGACCTGCGGCAACGTGTGATGGCCCGGTTACAGGCAGGAGATCGGGTCAAGGTGGTGGCGCAGCGGTACAACGTCGATCCCCGAACGGTGGAACGCTGGCGTACACGCCAGCGAGAGGAGGGCCATGTGCGTCCTCACCCCATCCCGGGACGACCCCGCAAACTGGACGCCGCTCAAGAGCAGCGCCTGGCAGAGCAGAGCGACCAACATCCCGACGAGACGTTGGCCCAGCACACCCAGCGGCTGGCACAAGAACAGCAACTTCAGGTGTCACGGCAGACGGTGGGACGACTGTTGTTACGCCAGGGACGGACGAGAAAAAAAGACGCTGTATGCCAGTGAACGCGATGAGGTCGTGCGCCAGGAGTGGCGCACGACCATGCAACAACACCCCGCAGACCAGCTCGTGTTCGTCGATGAAAGCAGTACGCATCTGGCCATGACGCCGCTGTACGCGCGAACACCACGCGGGAAGCGCGCCTATGGTGCGGTTCCCAGAAACAAGGGTGCCAACATCAGTCTGCTGGCCGCCCTGACCCGTCAGGGGATGACGGCGGCCCTGACCGTCCCCGGGGCCGTGGATGGGATAGTCTTCGAGCGCTACATCGAACACGTTCTGCTTCCTGAGTTGTCTCCTGGACAGACGGTGGTGATGGACAATCTCAGCGTGCACAAGAGGGCACGCGTCGCGCAACTCCTGCACGACCACGGCTGCACCCTCCGGTTTCTGCCCACCTCCTCCCCCGACCTGGCCCCCATTGAGGGTGGGTTCAGTAAGGTCAAGACGCTGGTTCGCCGTGACCAACCCAGGACCAGAGAAGCGCTCGACCAATCGATTGGTCGAGCGCTGGCTGCCGTTTCCACGGACGATGCCCAAGGCTGGTTTCAACGCTGTGGCTACCTCCTGACTCGGCAACCCTTATGATCCCCGCCCTAAGAACTCAAATGCTGTCCCAGTCGGCATTTCTATCCACTGTCCCCAAAGAAGCGGTGTGGCGAACCTGGGCGGAGTTCATTCGCCGCACGTCCATACAGCCCAAGCGACCAGAGATTTGCCTTTCAGCCTTGGAACAAGGTGACGCTTCTGGTAGCCTGACTCATCAATCCGTCATATCCCCAACAGAGCGTCGAACACTCAACCTGACCGAACCTTCCAATATTCTCACCATCGACAACGCTTGATCCGTTTCGCACGCGAGGGAAATTATTCATGCAGTACGCCATCCTCGGTTCCAGCGGCATCAGAGTCTCCCGTATCTCGCTCGGCACCGCCACTTTTGGTGTAGCACCGACGGCGGAGCATACCGACCGGCTCATTGGCGAAGCGCTCAACCTCGGTATCAACTTCATCGACACCGCCGACGTCTATGGAAACATGCCTGTCTTCGACCGGCCCGGTGCCCCCGCCGCTGCCGACCGGGAACCCGCCGAACGACTCCTGGGCCGGGCCCTTCGTGGTCGCCGCGACGAGGTGGTGATCGCCACCAAATCCAGTGGAATCGTCGGGCACGGAGTCAACGACCGCGGCTTGTCGCGCCGCCATATCATCCGCCAGGTCGAAACGAGTCTGCGCCGCCTGGAGACCGATTACATCGACCTGTACTACGCCCACGACCCCGACCCGGACACGCCGCTGGAGCAGACCCTCGCGGTGTATGACGATCTCATCCGGCAGGGCAAGATCCGTTACGTCGGCCTGAGCAACCACCCCGCCTGGCAGGTCACGCGTGCCCTGTGGATCGCCGACGATCGTCGCCTGAACGCGCCCGTCGCAGTGCAGGTGAAGTACAACCTCATCGACCGGGCCGCTGAACGCGAACTCGCGCCAGCCTGTGCGCAGTTCGGGCTGTCGATCATCCCCTACGCACCGCTGCACGGCGGCCTGCTCGCTGATCTTGGTGTGCTCAAGCGCGACGTCGTCGGCGACCAGCGGTTCCAGGGAATGGGGTTTCCCGAGTCCGAGATCGCCGTTGCTCGCACGGTAGAGCGGCTCAGCCACGAATGGGGGCACCAGCCGTATCAGGTCTCGCTCGCCTGGCTGCTGTCGCGCCCGGCGGTCGCGTCGGTGATCGTCGGTGCCGAGACTCCGGACGAGCTCCGCGCGAACGCGACCGCGGCCGATGTCCAGCTCGAACCGGCGCAACGCGACGCGCTCACGGCGCTCGTGAACGAACCGGCAGCCTTCGAGCACCGAGCTGGTGACGGGCCGGAATAGCCGCCTGTCGAAGCCCAAGCCGAAAGGTCTGGCCCGCTTGCGGGAAGCCAGGACAACGACGGGCCGGGCCTGCCGGACTTCGTGCCCGGGGTGAAGGGTGTTGAAGTGGGAGGCGTGGGTGTCCCCTGCTGGAGAAGGAGGGACATCGACAGCCCTGACAACTCGAGCCTCACTGAGACGGCGGCTAAATCCTTAACGGGTGTTTCCGGGCGAATGTGGTTATTACCCGATAAGGCTAAGACTCAAGGGCGAATTTCGGATGGACCGTATCTCCTTGACGAATGGTTGATCGTGTCGGCAGACTGTTCCAACGCTGACGCACGCCTTGGCTTGAGGTAGGATGTGGGCAGACGGGGGCCGCGCTGAAAGAGTGCGGCTCCCGTACATTTGGCAGCGGTCCCGGCTCAGCGCGTGCCCGGGAAATCGCCATGTGCCTGAATCGAATCGATCCCGCGGACCAATTGCTGGCGCAAGTTCTCCCGTTCCGAGGGCTCTACCACGGCGAGGCCGTGTTGTGCCAGGGCGAGGTCCACCGTCAGAGCCCACTCCGCCTCCCGGTCGTCAGTCACGTCGACGGCCAGCAGGCTGGGTTGAACGTAGGTGTGCCACCAATCCTCGATGTCCGGTGGGACCTGCTCCGTCAGGACGCCATAGAGGTACCGCCCGGCTACATAACCGAGCACATCGGCGAGGCCCAGAAGAGGCTCCTGCCGCACGTCGGAGAAACTGGGCTGCGTTGTCCGCTTGAAGTGCCCCTGGGCTTGCAGGGCCTGATACACGCCCAGATTCTGGAAGCCGCGGCTGTCATGGTCATCGTCCCACACGATGCCGACGGTACGCTCTCGCTGGAGGGCGGCCCGATAGAGGCGATGCAGCAGCGGGGGAATCAACTGCAGGTAGGGATTGGTCAGCGTGCGCGCCAGACGCTGGGCCGCAGCCTCACCGCGGGTATAGGGACGGAGGGTGTCCACCAGGGCTGTCGGCGTAACTTGGTCCTCAAGCTGCGTCCAGACACACAGGAATTTGACCTCGTGGGTGCGTGTCAACCTCAGGGCCTCGTGCAGCCAGGCCCGGTTGCGTCGCCAATAGTCGGGGTCGCTGGGCCGCAGGATGCGGTAATACCCCTGGCTCTGATACAGCCCTGACGCCTGCACGTCCGGCAGTCCTTCCCCGTGCTCGCGCCGGTATCGGTCGCGGGTGGCCGGGTCGTTCAGCAGCGCATCCCGAATGTTAGCCCGCAGGGCGTCCCATGCGTGGCGCAGGTCCCGCTCCTGCTCGTGGCCCACCAGAGCGGCCCCCAGCAGGAAGATGGGTTCCCGATTGGTCAGGGAACACACACCGCAAGGGTCCTGGCCCGCGCGGTGAGAAGGGCGGTCAGCAGGGCCGGGGACAGGAGGGAACACTACCTCCTTCAGGAGGCCCCCTCCTCCCCTGAGCGCCCAAAGTCCACGGCCGCCGAGTTGCCGCCGCAGAGCAATACCCCCACCCGCTCTCCCGGCCGCGGCTGACACCCTCCCGACAGCAACGCGGCGAAGGCGGCCGCCCCACCCGGCTCGGTGACCAGGCGCGTCACATCCCAAAGGGCTTGCTGCGCCCGCACGATGGCCTCGTCGGGCACCAGCACCACCCGCTCCACATAGGCCTGTGCCAGGGGGAACATCCGTTCTCCCACCCGACGCGGGGCGAGCGAGTCCGCCGCGATACCCCCCGCCTCCGCATCCACCGGCCGCCCAGCCTCCAGCGCGCGGGTGAGGGTCGGCGCCCCCTCCGGTTCGACACCCACCAGCCGGACCCGTCCCGCAGACCACGCGGCGATGCCCCCGATCAACCCACCCCCACCCACGGCCACCAGGAGGGTGTCGAGCCCCGGGGCCTGGTCCTCGAACTCCAGGCCCACCGTCCCCTGCCCGAGCAGCGTCTCCTCCTGGTCGAAGGCGTGGACCGGCTGTCCTCCCGACTGGAGGAGCCATTCCTCGCTGGCGGCGAGGGCGTCCGCGTACCGTTCGCCACCCACCTTCAGCTCGGCCCCGTAAGCCCGAATGCGCGCCACCTTGGCCGGGGAAGCGACCTCGGGCACGAAGATGGTCGCCCTCACCCCCAGTTTCATCGCGGCGTAGGCGACGGCGGCGCCGTGGTTGCCGCCGGACGCGGCGACGACTCCCGCCGGTCCGGGGGGGTGGGCGAGCAGGTTGGCGAAGGCGCCACGGACCTTGAACGACCCCGAATGCTGGAGGTGTTCGAGCTTCAGGACGAGGGGTGCGGGCGGGAGGCCGAAGTCCGCAGCGTCCACCTCGACCACGGGGGTGCGGCGGACGTAGGGCTGGAGCTGCCGAAAAGTGGCGGTAATCCGTTGAGGAGAGAGGGAAGACGACATGCCCGACGCTAACAGCAGGAGGAAGGGGATGAGAGGTGGGCCGATGCTTCGGCCCTCCGACCGCCTGCTGAGGAGCAGCGTTGGCAGCTTCTGAGGCGGCTCAGGGACCATGAGGCGCACTCCACCAGGGACCGGGACCTCGCTGCGGCGCGTTAAGCAGCAGCCTTGGCCCTGAGCAGTCGATCAAAGGAGGACCCAACGGGCAGCTCACTTCCACCGGGGCCCCCTCGTCAGGGTCGTTGTGCTGCTAGAGGTCTCCCTCGATCACCTGGAGAAGTCCTTCCGGGGCTCCTCCGGCCGTGACGCAGAGGAGCCAGAGGATGGAGATCATGTCTGTGCTCTCACCCGGAGGGCGCGGTCCCACTCTCGCGGGCATGCTCGTCAGGTGCTCCCTCGACGGTCCGGAGAACGGGTCAGTCTACCTCACGGCTTGCCAGCCACCAGGCGTACTCCGGATGACGTGGACCGGGGCGATAGCGCCCGCGAACCTCCACGTTATGCAGAGCGGTCCGGATCTCCGGTACCTCCACCGCCGCGACCTCACTCCAAAGGCGCAACAATGAGAGGCTCGTCGTGAAGGACGCGTCGTGTTCGCCCCTCAGCAGCCTAAGCGCGGCCTCGTCGTCAGTCACCACGCCTGCGGGACGAGGTACGGCGGTCAGGGCCACGGCCATCGTCATCGCCTCTCCGTCGTCGACCTGAGCCGCGAAGCGGACGAGTGCGGCGACTGCGGCGCCCCGTGGAGCGCCGGTCTGAAGAACGACGCCCCTCTGGATCATGGGCGAGAGGTCGATGCGTTCCCGTTCCCGTCGACCGTCCGGCTGCGGTGAGAGGATGTACCCGGCTTCTTCCGGATACACCTTCGGCACGACGTGAAAGCGGACCCCCAGCACTCCCGCCACCTCGGCGAGGCGGCCTGAGGCGTACAGGTTGATCAGCGCACACGCGTCGAGGTACCAGTCGGTCTCCCCGGTCACCTGGACCTCACGGCGAGGTCCTCCCCGACCTGCCAGCGCACCCAGCCGACCTCGCCCTCGGCGTTCACGCTGGACTGCCCGCTGGACTGCTCCAGCAGCTCACGCACTTCCAAACGGTCCACCTCCAGCAGGCGGGCCGCGCGCCCCTCGGAGATCAGCCCCCGCTCCAGGGCCTCCAGCGCGAGGAGGGTATACCGCTGCGGGAACTTGGGCGGCGACGGCTCGTCAGGGTTGGCCCCCACCAGGTCCTGTGCCTCGCGCACCTTGAAGCCCTCCAGCTTCAGTCGGTCGAAGGTGCCGACGCCGAGCACGCCAAGTTCCTCCAGGCGGCGCACATAGGCCTCGAAGGACACGTGGAAGTAGAGCGCGAGGTGGACGAGGTCAGCCACCTTGGGTTTGCCGTTGTGGCGCATGTGGTTGCGCAGGTGCCGCAGCACGGCACTGGAGGGCAGCAGCAGTCGACGGGCAAAGGCCTCGGCGAAGCGCTCGCTCTCGGGCAGGCGGCCCGCGCGCAGCACCTGCACGTCCGGGCGCTGGCGTTGGGTCAGGAAGTGCGCGTACTCGTGCGCGAGCGAGAGGCGCTGGCGGTCCGGTGGATGCTTGGCGTTGATGGCGACGCAGCCCCCGAGTTCCTCGGTGTAGCCGAACAGGCCCGCCACCCGCGAGTCGAGGTCCAGAAAGAAGATGCGCAGGCCCACTTCGGTCTCCAGCACCGCCCGCAGGTCGGCGATGGGACTGTCCCCCAGCCCCAGGCGCCGCCGCTCGGCCTCCGCCACCTCGTCAGCCGCCGCCTCCACCCCGATGCCGCGCACGTCGTACTCGCTGGGGTAGTTGCGCGGGAGGGGCGTCTCTAGCGTCTCCTCCAGGTCGAGGTAGTTCTCCGCGTACCCTTGAAGCAGCGCCGCCGCCTGTTCGAGCCGGTCGCCCTCCTCGGGGTTGGCCGTGCCACGCCCCTTGAAGTACGCCTTGAACTGCACGTCGAGGCCACCGGCGGGCGCGCGGCGGCGCAGCAGGTCGTGCAGGTTCGCCCCGTAGAGCTCCGCGAGCGCGACGAGTTCCTCGGGGGTAATTCGACGCTGGCCCTTCTCGATGGCGACGAGGGTCGTGCGGGCCACGCCGAGTGCGTCGGCGGCCTCCTGCTGGGTGCGGCGCGCGGCCTTGCGCGCGTTTTGCAACCGTGCGCCCAGCGCCGTGAGGTCGGTGTTGCCGAGGTCGAAGTCGGGTGCCGTCATGAGGTCCTCTCCCTTCCGGCGTGAGCCCGGTCCTGAAACGTCGCCTGAAAACCACTCCACTCCCGGGCGTACCGCCCGTACAGGGAGAGCAGCTCCGCATCCACCTCGGCCAGAGTGAGACGTTCCGAAGCCGCGATAGCGTGCCGGGCGCGCTCGATCTCCGGGAAGGCGCGCTGGAACGCTCGGGCGGGGTCCGGGGCGTGCACGGCCTCCGAGAGCCGCCGTACCTGGTCGGCCATCAGGGAGGCGGGCAACGTGTCCGTCTCCTGGAAGCTCTCGTGGGGGGCAGCGACGTCGAGGCGGTAGTGCCGGTCTGCTTGGTCAACGTGCGCGAGGCCGCCCGCGAGCAGGGAGAGGCGGCGCAGGAGGCAGGAGGTGCAGGTGCCGCACTGCTTGCGCGCTTCGCGCAGGGGGAAGCTGTCGCACGACACCGTGAGTTCCGCCAGGTAGCCCAGGCCGCGCCGGTTCAGCACCGCACACATCTCCCCCTTCGTGCGCCACAGGGAGGCGTTGACGATGCGGAACTCGGCCCCGAACAGCCTGCTGAACAGGTTGCTCAATCGCAGGAGGGTCTCGGGGTGCATGGCGAGCGTCTGGTCGGCACCGCTCGCGGCGGGCGTGAGGGGCAGGTTGATCGCCCCGACGCCGTTCTCGTACACGTGAAGGGTATTCACCCCGCAGACATGCGCCGTGGCGGCCCCGAAGGCCAGGAACAGCAGGGCACGCGAACGCTGACTCTTCTCCTGCGCCTGCTCCACCCGGTACCAGTCCCCGAGGGCGCGTTTATTCAAGGGGTGCCTGAAGGTAAGTGCCCCATGCCAGTCGAAGTCGGGCATCGCGGCCTGCACCGCCTGCCACTGCTCACGTTGCTTAGCGGTCAGGGCCGGGCTGCTGGTGGCGCGCACCAGGATGCCGCTATCGAAGTTGGGATCGAGGGCCTGGATGACCGCCCCCGCCAGAGAGTCGAGGCCACCGCTGTACAGCCCCACGAACGGGTGGCCGGACGGCGGGGGGTAGAGGCCGCCCTGCGCGCGGACACGGGGGGCACCCGGCACGAAGGTGAGCCGCCAGTCGTCTCCCGTCAGCCAGGCCAGGAAGTCGGCGAGTTCGCTCTCCAGGGCCCGCCAGCGGTCCACCTCCACGACCGGCACCACGAGGTCCAGCACCCGCGCGCCGAAGTGCCCGTGCAGGCGCGGCCGACGGAGCAGGCGGTCGGCGGCGTACACCGCCACCGCCACGTCGAGCAGGTCGTCCACGACACGGGGCACGCCCGGCCGCAGGGTCCACAGGTCCTCCACGCCGACCCGCAGCGCGGCCAGGCGGGTGCGCGAACCGCGCCCAAAGGGCTCGCTGAAGTCGAAGCGGCGCATGGCAGGGGCGCGGCTCACGGCTCGTCCTCGAAGTCGCCGAGGGCATCCAGGTTCAGCGGAGCGTCCTCCTGCAACAGGATGCCCGTGTCGCGCCGTTCCACCTCGGGCTCGGGAACCCGCGTCAGGCGAGCTTCCCAGAAGCCCTGGGCGAACTCGCCCGACAGGCCGTCGAGATAGTCCTGCAACTCCCGGCGGCAGTTCAGCACGGCTTGGCGCCCGCCCTCCTCGCTGCCGAATACCATAACGAGGGTCTTGGGGCTCAGGTGGCCGAAGAAGTTGGCGTCGGCCACCTCCTCCAGGAACCGCCGGGCGAGGGCGCGCGTCACGTCCCCTGGCTCGCAGGTCAGCATGGGATCGCGCAGGTCCGTGAGCACCTGCTGCGCCGCCCGCCAGGCGAGGATGCCGTCTTGGAGATGCTCACGCGGCAACTGCACCCGGCAGGCCTCGCGCTCGTGAAAGGGTCGGGCGGCGATGTCCGCGAGCTGGGCGGCCAAATCCGGGAGTGACCTCACTCCAGCGGCCACGGTGACACAGCGGGACAGATTCGCCGCGATCTGCTGGGCGAGCGCGGCGGGCTCCCTTCTCGCCACCACCAGGGCCGTCTTCCACCTTCCTTGAACTTTGAACCCTACGTTGTCGAGGTCCGGCACGCTGCCCTCCTGAGAGCAGCATACACGATGGTTCTGACATTGTTGGAGTACGAGAACGTTCTTTCTAACCAGAACCTGACATCTTACGAAGGAGCTGCTCGGCGATTTGTGCGTGAACGGCGTCCGGAACCCGCCATAGGTGTCGAGCGCCGCGACAGGCTACTGGCTCCAGGGGGATGACCTGATCGAAGACCCATCCATACGGTCCGGAGAACCAGGGATCGACGCGCGAAGAAGCTACTTCAGTCACACGAGTGAGGGCCACGATGGCCCCGGCGGCCGTGTTCCGGGTCGAGTAGGCTGCCCCGAAGTGAGCCTCAATCCACGCGGCACCACGCTCGTCGAACGTCTTGCCCGCGTGGATGGCGAGGTACTGGCCCAGCACGTGGGGGGGCGGAGGCCAGCCCCGGTTTTCCACGCGCTTGTCGAGGTCACGGACAGCCGTCGCCCAGGGCTGTTGCAGCGTGAGGGCCAGCAGCGGCGACGGGAGAGTGACTGTCACGCCCGCTCACCTCGGGGCGTGATCACAGGGGGAGTGTCAGGTTTGAAGTGCTCGGGTCGGTTCAAGGCAGGGCACTCTAGCGTGCGGTTCGTCCCTCCTCGTGCTGTGACTCCTGTGCGAGGAGGTCCTGAACAGTGTCCGCCAGGGAGCGCGGGCTCTCGCGGCATGCCAGCTCCTCGGGCTGACCATCCTAGTCCTGGCTGTAGGCCCGGCAGTCGAAGGCCCCATCGCTCCACCCCGGGATTAGCAGCACGCCGCCGTCATCGAACAACCCCAGCTTCTGGCCTCGGCGAAAGCGGCGGTGGTCCCGCTCCCCTGAGCGCGACTGACCGCCCCTGTAGGCGACGCAGTTGCCCACCCAATCCACTCGCCACCCCACAGCCCGAACAGGGCCTCGCTCCAGCCCAGCGCAAAGCGGGGTCCACCGCCAAGTCCTCCCGTCTGGAGGAGTCGTACTCCCATCGCAGGAATCGGACGTGCTCGCCGGAAGCAGGTGCATGATGTCCACCGCCTGATTGCCGGACAGCACTCTGTGCGGACTCTCGACGGCGTAAGGAATGGCTCATCCAGCCTGCCGAAGGAGGTTGACCAGGGACACCCACGGGGTGCCTTCCAAGCGAGTGCCAAAGAGTGCCTCCCCTCCCAGCGCCCGTCACCCCATCAGCTCCCGGTAGGCGGCATTGATCTCCTTCATGCGCTGCTCGGCGAGCTGACGAAACTCCTCCCCCAGATGCCCCACCCGGTCGGGGTGGTACTGCTTGACCAGTGCCCGGTACGCCGCCTGAATCTCGTCCGGCGAGGCCGAGGGCCGCACTCCCAGCACCTCGTACGGATCACGCCCACGCCCCGACGCCTCGCGGCCCGCGATGATCTCCAGTGCCTCGTGCAGCCCGTCCGGTGTCCCACGCACACACCAGACCTCCCCGACCTGCTGGTACCGCTGGTCCCGGGCCCGCGCCTGCCACACCACCGGCACGGCGCTCAGTTGCCGCGCTGCCCGCACCACCTGATCATGAATCTCCTGCCAGCTCTTGGCCCGTTCGCCCTGGGGGGTGTCTAGGTCCATATAGTCCAGCCGCGCTTTGATATCTACCGCAAAGCGCGTCCCCGCCGGGGAGGTCAATAGTAGGTCGGCGTCCCCGCCGACCGCCAGCAGCCGGTTGCGCTGGAGCTTCCAGCCCGGCGGCAGGAGTGCTTCCAGTTCATCCGCCGCCTGCGCCTCGACCTGACGCCCGAACTCGGAGGGTGACAGGGGAACAGGTGACGGAGAAGACGCAGAACCGCTCAGGTTCTGGCGCATCTGCGCCCAGTCCTTGAGCTGAGCGGCGAGGTCAGTGGCGCTAGCGATGACGGTGGTCACCCCGTGTTCGGCGGTGGGGGGGTACTCCCCCTGTGCTTTGCGGGGACGCACCACCCACAGCACCTTCTGGCCGTCGCTGGCCACCCCCCAGTCCCGCGAGGCGAGGTCCCGGACGATCTCCTGGGTCACCCCCTGCCAGTGGATGTGGGGACTGCCGTACTGCTGGGTGGCGCGACCGAAGGTCACGCCCACAAAGAAGGTCTGCCCCTGTGGGCTGACCAGCACCCGGGCGTCATGCTGGGCCTGTGAGTCACGGGGCAGGTACGCCTGCCAGCCCACCCCGAGCGCCTCACGCAAGCGGCCCAGCTGAGCGTCGAAGGGCAGGGCACGGCGCTGACTGATCAGGGAAGTCAGGGCGAGTACGGCGACGAGGGGGGAGAGCAGCAGAACCCAGCCACTCTCCGAGACGAGGCTGGTGATCACGAACGGCAGCACCGCCCACCCCAGGGCGAGGAGCCGCTCGGCCTCGGGGAGCAAGCGCAGTGCGGGGAGGAAGAAGGCGAGCGCCAGTCCGAGGGCCAGCCAGGTGTCCAGTTTGAAGATCAGTTCGGCGACGAGGGCGACCGTGAGCGCTGCACTGGCGGCCAGGAGAGGACGGGCCAGCCGGAGACCGGGGGCATAGAACATCCGGTCGCGTCGGGCCCCCAGCCGACCGAGCAGATGTGACACCCGCCCTCCAGGGGAGACATGGTGGGCCGCCATCAGCAGGACTCCGGGGGGAGGAAGCTGGACAGGGCTGGGAACGGCTGAATCAGGACGGGCATGGTTCCCCCAGACAAAGGCAACAGGACGCTCCAGGAACAGGGCATGCACACGGGCGGGACCAGGGGGCGCAAGGGTCCACAGCGGGCGCCGAGGGGTGCACCCCTCGGCTACAGGTCGGGGATCAACTCCTCCAAGCCAAGAGTCAGCAACTCCTGCACGGGGACGACCTGCCGAGTGCTGTCGTCGAGTTGCCCCAGGCGCAGCGTCCGACTCGAGAGCGCCACCGTCAGGGTGATCAGGGAGACGACCTCTGCTTGCACTGCCACGTCGAGCGCGAGGTCGTTGAGCAGACCAAACTGGATCGTGTGTTGCTGGCGTCCCGGCCCCGGCCTCCAGGTCGCGTCAATCTTGACCCCCATGAGGCGCAGCAGCGACTGGTGCAGTTGCTCGTCCGTGAGCCACAGGTTTGGAGCCAGGGCGAGGACGGCCTCCCGCAGAGCCTGACCGGTGCACGTCACCTGTCGGTCGGGTCGGGGATCGCGGTCGTAGAGCATCAGCAGGGCTTGCAGGACGAGGGCATCGGGACCGTGAGGGAGCGTGCGGACCGAGCCACACCGGACCGTTTGGGAGCCATTGTCCTGGACAGTCTGGGACTGCCATGCGTGCAATGGGGTGGGGAGGTGGGGGAGGGCGCTGATGAGGCCGTAAAAGGCAAAGCCTCCCTCGAGGACGATCTGCTGGGCCTTCAACTCTTCGGGGCTGGGTCGACGTGCCATGAACTTTTCTCCTCTCGGGTGCGGCTTGGGGCAGATCGCTCAGCTCAGACCTGCGATAAGTGGAAGAACGTGCCGTGCTCCGCGCCTTCGGAGCCTCGTTTCTCCGACACCGAGGTCTGATGAATTCCTCGTGCTCTGGTTATATCAGGACGGAGATTACAGGGCCGGATTAGATCAAGTCGCACTTGACTTGGAGTCCACCCAGGCTACGGGCGTGACCAGACGGCCCCGCAAGAAGCGTGAAGTCAGCCCCGAAGTCCAGGCCTTCCAGGTCGCCCTCGGCCAGCGGGTCCGTGAACTTCGCAAACCGAAATACAGCCAGGACGAGTTTGCTGCGGAGGTCGATGTGTTCCGCAGTCATATGGGGACCATCGAGCAGGGCAAGAGCGACCTGCGCCTCTCGACGCTGCTGCGGATCGCCGCCGCGCTGGGCATGACGGTGAGCGAGCTGCTCGACCTGTCAGTGAAAGGCGGCGGGTTGGAATGAAGGTTCCCCGCAAACGCCAGATGCCCGACCGCATCCAGGGCGCCGAGGGGAGCAACATCATCGGACCTCGTCTGAAGCAGGCTCGCCGGGCACACCAGCCTCGCTGGTCGGGCAAACAGTTGTGCGACGTGTTGCACGCTGACTATGGACTTCCAATGACTGTGGGAACCTTGAGTAAGATCGAGACCGGTCGGCGCGGCGTGTTGGATTACGAGCTTCGCGCCTTTACCCTTGCCTTGCAGGTGACCAGCGATTGGCTGCTGGGCATCAGCTCGGGAGTGGCGTCTGCCTGAGAACACGCGGCGTACGTCTCCTGCTGGCGTTGTCACTTCCTCAAGGCGTCAGGATGGTTCGGATATTCGAGTCAAGTGCGTCCGCCCAGGGCATCCCCCCCAACTTGTAGGTCTATCTCAAGTCTTGCACCTGGATAGGGTGAGTGAATAGCCGTGCTGGCGCAGGAATTCCTCCTCTTGCCAGACCTGTACAGCAAGTCGCTGAATGACCAGCAGTGGCAGAGCCACCCGGGCAGCGACCTCCGCCGCTTGTTCCAGCGACAGGGCATCGGTGCGGCAGAGCATCGACAAGGTGAACGCGGCAAAGACCAGCAGGACCCAGCGGTCGAGGCCCTGAGCGGTTCGCGTTGCGAACCGCTTCAGCCCAAAGCCGTGCTTCGCCTCTTTGAAAAACGACTCGATAGCCCAGCGTCGTCCCCCCTCCCGGGCGACATGGTCGCCCGGGAGCAGTTGTGACGCCACCGAGAAAAAGGTGCGTTCCCCTCGGTCAACTCGGGCCAGCGTCAGGGTCTCCCACGGCCAGTTGGTAAGGTTCACCCAGCTCCCGTGGTCGCAGTCCTCCACCGTGACGTGACCGGGATGGTCGGTCCGACGGGTGGAACGCACGCCCACCACGAACTCGAAGCCCAGGTCCCGCACGCCCTGGAGAAAGTCGGCCGACTCGAACCCGCTGTCCGCCAGCACCCAGACATCGAAGCGGCGGCTGACTTCTGCGGGAACGGTCGCCAGCAGGTCCAGGGCGAGACGGACGGGGGAAGGGGTTCCCTTCCCCCGGTACACCCGGTAGCCCACGGGGAACTTCAGGTCCCCGTACACCCCGTACAGCACCACCAGATGAATGCCGTAGACCTCGTTATAGACGCGCACGAAGGGCAGGTCGCGTCCCGTTTTCGGGACGCTGGTGAGGTCCACGCACAGCCGCAAGCGAGGGTGATGTTTGTGCTGTGCTGCAAGCAGCAGGGCGTCCCATTGGGCCTGGACCAGGGTCGTCCAGCAGGCGGCGGTGTCCCACTCGTACACATTCAGCAGGCGACTCAGCGCACTGGCACTAACCGTGTGGGCTCGGTGGAGCGCCTTTTTCGTCTTCAGGTCGAGAAAAAGTCCCAGCGCAGCCTGGAGGCTGCGCTTCTGGTAAGGACTGATGGGGATGGAGAGGAGCGCGTCTGCCAGAATAGACGCGCGCTCCCCGCGAAGTTTGAGGTTCCACACACCCTCTTTCTCGCGTCTGGGAGCGCTCTTTCGCTACCTATCCAGGTGCAAGTTCTAAGTCTATAGCTTTATAAGCTGTCTCAGGCTCAAATAATACCGTGAATCCCTGATTGTCTTGCCTTGTTTGATGCCTCGTAGGCTCTACGCAGCTTATTTTTTATTGGATCGACAGAGTAAAATTTCCGTACAGTTTCAACTGTATCAAGCAGCATTACAGCAGCGTGATCGTACTGGCCTCTCTTGGCAAAGTCAGTTGCTATAATGTATCGAAAAGCGTGTAAACCGAACGGCTGCACACCCCGGACAGCGGACGTGTGAGAGGAGAATTCTGATATGTACTCTCTCGTCCAACTCCCCACAAGATGCCGTAAACTTATATCAGTAGTACGTTCTCCTTCCATATTTGTGAATAAAATATTAGATGTAGTCAAAAGAGGTCTGTAATCCCGTATGAAAATATCAAGAAGTTCGAGATGTTCGTTCATCCAAGATAACATCCCTAGTTCTACTTCGACAGAGCTCAATTCCCGCAATTCGGGATTGCTGTACCCATTTTTCAATTCTGCAGTTGGAATGCGCAAGAGCCACTGTCCATCCCTCTTTTGTAAGTGGTCCTTCGTGACATCTTTGGAGCCGTAAGTCAGGAGTGTCCAATTTTTGGTGCGTAGGGGACAGCAGCTTAGAAGGCTCACAAGAAGATGTTTTTGCAGGAGCCACGCATCTTCAAAAGTAGGTGGACCTCCAAGCTTCAAAGACGCTTTGGACTGCTTTAATGCGTCTATGATTGAACTAAGTGGGCTGTCCATGTCAAGCAGCGGCTGTATCCTCTCATGCGGATCGCGCGACGGTTTGACTTGGGGCTTGATGTCTCGTAACGCATTCTTGAGAATATTTCGACTCTGAGTGCATGCTTCTTCCCAGCCCCCCTGCAATTTAATCTGCTGCTGTAAAAGAGTCGGCAAGCGTAACATCAGCTCGGGCTGTTGCCAGATCCACCCAAACTCGGGGCGGAGCAGGCTTTGAGCAAGAGTAAGAGTATTTACTACGCCCTCGTGGTAAATACCAGCTCGTTTGTACATGTAATCGACATAGTCCAAGATAGTTTCGGAGTCTATAATATAAGCAAGAGACAAAGCTTCAGCTGGAATTCCTCTCCCAGAGTATGGAGTAGTAGGATCGTTTCTCAGAACAAGAAATTTGATGTACGATTCTATCGCTCTTCTTCTCATATTGGCTGTAGATAATTTCCATGAACCATCTCGTTTCAAGCCACGGGCGTATAAAGCTGTTTTAAAAGTGATCAAGGAATTCATCTCTTGAAGAAGTATTTTATTCGCATTGTATAATGAGTCTATCTTGAATTCCATCTTAGAATTTCTGGCCCGCTTATAATACTCAGGGAGGTGTTCTTCGTTTCTTACTTTATTCACTGCGGTAGTAAAAATTTCGTATTGTTCTGACGCATTAAGCTCGCTGAAATTTTTGGGTAGCATTAGGTAGACACTTCTTTTAAATCTTGCTTTGGCAGCTTTATCCATCGATTCGTACGTAACGTCAAGCCACCAGGTGGGCTCCACCTTCCTAGAGCTGCGCCTTTTGGAGTGCCTAGTTAATGTACCCGCGGGAAGACGCAGTTCGGATTCCATTCTCTCTAATAAGTTGTGTTGCTCAGCAAACTGCTCTCCTGAAACTAATTTATTCACTTGATCAACAGAAGATTGAAGTAGGTTTGGTAGCTCGCTCAAATCCAATTCGTGAAGAACGATAGTTTGTTTTATTAATTCTCTTAGGTCATCGGTTTGATATAAATTTAAACACATAACATAGTATACTCTTTTGAATGCGCTTAAAATACTCTTTAAATACGATTCCTTACGCGCGTCTAAACCGTCAGGATGGTACTTCGCTGTTTCACGAACATCAAAAATTTTTAGTTCCACAACGCTGCTAAAATCTATTTTCAATAAAAACAAATGCTTTTTGAAGGTGCTGAGGTAGGTTTCAACACTTGATAATTTTAGATCAGGACGTATTTTAATTAGCAGTGATTTGCTCTGTATTATAAGTTGGGCATACGTGACGCCCTGTAATTCAAATATATCAAGTTTATCCAAAATTTCTGATGGTCCTTGTTCTACGGCTTTCACGGATAGACCAAGTTGGTCTGCCAGGACAAAGCGATTGATACGCCGATCAGGAAGATATGGTATCTGGATCGCGTCTGTACTGAGATGATCGAAGTAATGCGTTACCTGATTGATTCGAGCACGTGACACAAACGCCTCCTAAGTGGTCCTTGAGCCAAAACAGGGGCACTGCCAGGTGAGCGCGTGTGGGAGAAAAGAGCGATCCACACGACCATCTGCTGTTTTGGTTCTGGATCAGCCAGTCGTCAAAACATCACTCACTACCACCTACGCTGAGTGCGCTGCAGCCGATGAAATTATCTAATTAGGATAATCGTGTCGTCAAGCCTCTGGTACTGGGCTTGTGACTATGTTTTGAATCTCAGCATTTCTCAGCCCAAATTAAGTCCAAACTGCTTGCTTCAAACTAAAGCAACTTCAGAAATGAGTTACTCACAACACTGCTCTCAAAATGGAACTATATTCGTCAAGAATAATACAGGCGTTCAGCTATCGTCACGCTGGTATAACTCAACGCCTAGTAATACAAGGTCGCTGAACCACCCCAAGCGCACACACGGATGCAGGTATAGGCAGTGCCCTCCTCAGTGCACTGTGATGCCAATGACTACGTAGGATAAGCAGGAGGTCTAAACCTCATGCTCTCTGTTCCCTGTTCCCTGTTCCCGCAGAAGCGAATCGCCAGATTCAATCGTTATAGTACGTCATCCATCAAGGAACCATTGTCTCGGCCATTAAGAAATTCTTGAACATCATATCCGTGAGCCTATCCGACCTCACAGGGCCAACTTGGAATAAGCGAGGAATCAGCATCATTTCGGGGGGACAAGGGATTCAGAAATCCTGCTCGGAGGTCTACTGGCGCCTGAAGCGTTTCGTGCATTGTCCGCTCCCCGACCTCCTCATCGCGCGCTTCGTCAGGCGACCAGATACGTCACAAGCCACTGGGCCTCGAAACCGTGAAGGCAGTGGTCCACGACGGGCGCACCCCGCACGTTACGGTGCCGTCCATGAGCAGCCGGAAGGTCCTGAACGTCCAGTTCGCCAAGTTCCGGGCACAGCATCCCCAGCAGCTCCTCGTCCTAGACCGGGTGCACGAGGAGAACCCGCCCATCAGCAGGGCGGGTCCTGTGCGTTACGGTGCGGCCACGACCTCAGGGACGCCCGAGCCGATGCTCATCGGCGTCCTGAGCGTGGACGCCATCGAAGGCGGCCTCGCCCGTGTCGAACTGGACGACGGTGAGGTCGAGGACTGGCCCCTGGCGAGCCTGCCCAGAGGCGTGCGCGAGGAAGATGTCATGCGGATACACGTACACGTCGAAGGCGGCGACCTCACCGTCGAGATGGACAAGGAAGCGACGCGGGAACTGCGGCAAAGCGTCCAGGCCCAACCCGACGCCTTGAACCTGACCGCACCGGTCGGGGAAATCGATCTGTGAGGCGTCTGCTCGCCTTGCCGCACTGTTCCTCAGTGTGTCTATTCAGACTCCTGACTGGCGGTCGCTGCTTAAATCAGTCCCTGAGGGTATCAGCCAGCAGGCTGCGCTAGAGGCTGACGCTGCGCCACTGCTCCGAAGCACACTCCTCCCTTCCCTAGAATGTCGCCATGCCCCGGCAGAAGCTTCCCACCGCCACGGAGATGGCACACCTCGTGGAAGCGTGGTCCCACCGCGTTCGGGCAGGGGAGCACGCTCCCGGACTTCCTGCGCGAACGCCGGTTCCGACCTCGACCGGTTGAAGGCCCTATACCAGGGATGGGCCGCCGTGGGGTGGGTTGAGGAGCACGGCGAGCAGGTGAGCGCCGAGCACCTCGCCCTCCTGCTCGGCGGCACCCGCGTCCAGGCGGGCAACAGCGCGGACAAGCGCCTGTGGCGGGAGCGCGTCCTGTATGTCACGCCCCTCCAGGCCCACTCCCGCCTGCCCGCCAAGGTCTGGCCGTGGGTGCTGCACGCCGGGGTGGCCGCCGGACACTTCCCGGTCGTGATCACCCCTCCGGCTGCTCCAACGCACCTTTCAACCCGCTGTTCGTCGGTGGGACACCTTTGGGGGGTAGTTGCAAATCTCCTGAACCAGGCGCGTCCTAGACAGCAAAATTTCCTTTTTGAGCTGTTACCTCTCTGCTGGGACACTTCTGGGGGAAACCCCTTCCCCGGGTGGGATACTTTTGGGGGAAGATGACGTCGGTACGTGGGATACTTTTGGGGGAAACCGACTTTTTGTCGTGTGGAACGTTCTTTCTATTTCCTATGGTCAGAACTGCTTCAGTGAGACACCTTTGGGGGAAACTGGGCCATCCCCTGGGATACTTTTGGGGGAAACTGCCCTTCAAGTGGGACACCTTTGGGGGAAGACCGGCGAAAAAGAGCGGCTATAACGAGAAATGCGCCCCCGCCTGTTGTTGTCTTCTTTTATCTTTTAAGCAGTTAAAAACACAACATGAACAGAAAACGCCCCAAGCCGACCGCCCCCCAGATCGAGAGGAATCTCGACCGGCTCGGGCTGTTCAGCATTCAGGCCCGATTGACCGACACACCGAACTGGCAGGCCGCCTTCGTCATCGGGGGCCGCACGGTCCGCGTGCAGGGCGACTCCAGCCGAGGCCGCCCTCACGGTGCGGACGCGGACCTTGTGCTGGGCTTGCAGCAGCTGTTCCTTCAACAGGGGACCTCGGAGGACAACTGGGTCCACACGAGCGCCAACGCCCTGCGCGAGGCCTCGCTGATGACCAAGAACGGCCGGGCCTTTCACCGCATGCGCGAGGGCCTGCTGCGCATCTGGTCCACCGGCTTCATCGTGAGCGAGGGCTGGCGGCGGCCGGACGGCAGTGCGGTGCGCTTCAACGATGCCTTCCGGGTGGTCGATCAGATCCGCTTCTGGGACCAGGAGAGCGTGAATGATCCCCCGGAGCTCGTCCCCGACAGCACCCTCAGCGTGCGCCTCGGTGCCCCCATCGCCGAGAGCCTGCGGGCGGGCTTCATGCACCCCCTGAACCGCACGGTGCTCGAACGCCTCGAACAACCCCCCTCACGGGCCCTCTATCGTCTGTCCGAGGCGCACCGTTACGACGACGAGGGCAGCATCCGCTCCACCCTGATCGTCAACCTGATGGATTGGCGGGCTGCCTGCGGGATCAACAGCACCGACACGGACAAGATCCGCCGCGTCCTCGAACCTGCCCACGAGGAACTGATCGCCAACCACTACCTCCAAGACATCCACATAACCGGCCGCGGGCAGAACACACAGCTGGAGTACGTGTACATGACGGAGGCGGACCCGGACCCGGGGCTGGTGCGGCTGCTGCGCGAGCAGGGGGTCGGTGGGCCCCGTGCGGTGCAACTCGCCCGGGATCACGCGGACCGCATCCACGAAGCCGTGGAGTTCCTGCAACACCGGCGGATGGCTGGGGGCACGCCCATCCGCAACCCGGGAGGCCTGCTGTCCGACTTCCTGGTGAACCGGGAGAAGTACGAATTCGACCCGGGCATCCTGGCGCCCCAGGGTGACCGCACGGTCCAGTCCTCTCTCGCGCTCGAACGCCAGCGGGAAGCCGAACGCCAGGCCGAGCAGGCGGCGGCGGCCAAGCGGGAGGCGCTCTCGCGGCTGCCCCCGGCCGAGCAGTGGCGGGAGGAACGTGGGGCGCTGCTGTTCATGCTGCGCCGGGTGCTGAACGGGGAGGAACTCGCGCTCCTGGAGGCCCAGGCCGTGGCGGGCACGCTCCTGGCGACGGAACTCTCGGGGCAGGCGACCGCGGCGCGGGCGCGCGGGGAGTGGGAGGGGTTCGTCGAGGGATTGCGGCGGCGGCTCCATTCTGGTGGGTGAGAGTCGACGTTAGGCTGACCGGATGCCCAACCGTCAGCAACCTTCAAAGTGGCACCACTACGTTCCCTCAGGGTATCTGGCGAACTTCACGACTTCTATGGGCGGGTTGTACGGGTACAACAAACGCACCGGCAGGTCCTTCCAACACGCCAAACCACGGGACGTAGCCGCCGCGGACCATTTCCATACAGACCCCAGGCGCGAAGACCCGCTGGAGCTTGAGCGTCGACTCGACCGGGAGTTCGAGGCGCCCTTGCTCAGGGTGATCAACCGGGTGCTTGGGCGTGTGCGGCTGGAGCGGGCGGGTTTGCCGCCGCATGGACCGTTGGTCACCGCTGACGAGCAGTTCGAGTTGGCGAAGTTCGTGGCCCTCCAAATGGTCCGGACCCAGAAAACACGGGCCGAGATGGAGCAAGTCGCCCCCAAGTACCGCACCAGTGGCATGACCCTGAACGATGAGGACGTGGGACGTTACGCCCACCTGGGGCTCTTGGAACAGCACATGCAGGACGACTTCGCGTGGTTTGGTGGCACCATCGCCCAGAATCGGCTGACCTTCCTGGTTCCTTTGGATAATCAGGCATTCTGGGTCAGCGACCATCCAACCTTGGTGGGACGCGGCACCGATGACGGGCGGGCGTTCTGGGGCGGGGTTGGCCTGAAGGACGAGCGTCTGGAGCTGTACTTGCCGCTCGCCTGGGATGTCACCGCTGTTTTCGTCGGGAAGCATGTTCGCCGCCTCCCGAGGGTCATTGAAATGCGGGCGGAACAGGTAGAGCAGCGCAACCTGATGACCTTTAAGGCCGCCGACGTGCTGGTGCTGGGGCGTTCCCCCATCGCTCCGGCTCCATAGGATGCGCGCACGATCCTGAAATTGCCTGCTGCGAACCTTGGGGCCCGGGTAGGCCAGGAATCGCGTTGAACCCGAACGTGCTGAGTCGGGAGGCGACAAAGGCGGTGCGCGACACGACTCGGGAGCTTGTGATCGCTTGTCGAGGCCTACCTCCTAACCTGCACTCGCACGTGTTGATCACCCATACCCAGTTGGAGTGGAGCAGGCGCTCCCGTACGCGCACAGTTATCACGAGGGATGTACGTTTGGACGACGTGCTTCCGGTGAGGCTGGCGCTCTACCGCGTCAAGGGGAGAAGCGAGCCTAAAGCGGGCAGCCGTGTGGGGGACCTGTACGAGTTGAGGGTGCCTCCGTGGTTGGTCCAATTGCACTTCGAGCGTCCTCAGGGGTCAGCGCTGGACCCCAAACGGGGGCAACGTCACTTCCAGGGCTCACGTACCTCGGGCAGTGAGTCGCTACGGCCAATCTCCGCCCAGGTCACCAAGGTGGGAGGAGGCTCATCCTGAGCTTGTTGGTAAAGGGCGGCGGCGAGGGCGGAGGCGGCGGCGCGCAGGTCGGCGCGCTCGCTGCGTTGCTCGTTCGTTGGGCCTGTCTCGGGTCGGGGCGCCGTTTCATACGCAAGATGGAAGAGGCTCAGCAGCACTTGCCGCAGTTCCCCCGGCTCAAGGATCATGCCTTGCTTGATCAGATGCGCCACGGCACGTAGGGGGGCGTCCAAATTTGGGGAGGCCCGGTAGATGACCCGGGCCAGCAACGCTCCCCGCAATTCACGGAGGTCTTCATTCAACGCCTCATTGTCTTGGCTGGCGGCAAGCAGGGTACGAGCGGCGCGCTGGGTCACCTCCCTCAACACACCAGGTGCCGCGCCGATAAGCCCATCGACCAGGGCTCGCGCCGCCTCTTGGTCATTAAGGGTGGTCCCACCAGGGGACACAGCAAAGCCGTGGGTTTGGAAATATTGCGCCACCTCATGGATGAACGCCCCGACGGCCTCTCGATGTGTTCCTGCGTGGGGCAAAAGCACTTCTCTGAGAACGTCGAGCAGCGGCGTGGCCGCCCCCCTATCCACCCAGTCCTCAGGAAGGAGCTCCCAGGCCCGAATCATGCCGGGCCACCACGCCTGGAGGCGATCAAGGAGCCTGCGTATGTCTTCGGGCGTCCAGGGCAGGGGGGCCTCTCTCAGACTGATCAGGTCATTGCGCATCCTGGCCTGGGGGTCGGCCTTGCCCAAGTTGACCTCTTGTGCATCCTCCGCCACGGGTTGAAAGGCACCGCCTTCGAGGTACCGTGCTTTTAACAGGGTATCGGGCTCGACGCCCGGGGGATGCGGCAGCTTTAAGAAGGCGAAGCGGTAGAAGGGCGTGTCCCGAGGCAGGCCCTGGTCGTCCCGGTCGCGCCACAGGGTTTGGGCGAAGGCCTGTTGATGCTCCGGGTTGAGGAACCCCAACCTGAAGAGGGCGGCCAGGCGAACGAGCGCGGTGTGTCGCTCAAAACTTGATGTTGCGCCTGCCTGAGCGAGCAGCCGCTGAGGAACGTCCGCTGGCAGGGGCGCCAAATCGGCAGGAAGTTGAACGGAGAAGTGCTGTTCTGAGAAAGGGTCGGGCCAACGTTCACCGAGCGAGATGTTACCTGCCGGAATAGGAAACGCCGCGAGGTTGGGCAAGACGTCGAGCTTTTCCTCATTGGACATCACCCCTACACCGCGGCGCAGCAGGTGGCCGAGGGGCTCGTAGAAGTTGCTGTCCCACTGAATCGCGTGTACGCCAGCCAGGCGTATGGCGAGTTCGACAGCCGCACGGCGTTGCTCAGGGTCGGCGTGCAGCATCAACCGTGAGAGAGCCTCCAGTCCGTGCTGAAGCACTTGATATGAGAAGTGGTGCTCACCGTACCGAATGCGCTCCCGCGCGCGCTCGGCCTCCTCTCCCGCCTGGCTTAGGGCATTCAGGAGCAACCCGATGAGGGTTGAGGCGTCCTCCGGCACCATGTTCGCCACGGTGTCCCGGCTCAGCGACACCTTGAGAGCATCGCCCGCTCCTGCCCGAACCGCGGTGAGGGCGCCAAGGCGGGGCGCGGCCCCACGAAGCAGCGGCACAATCACGGGTGTCAGCTCGCCAGCACCGAAGGTCACCGAGCCGACCCGCAGTGGATAGGCGGCCCACTCAGGTAGGCGCAGCAACCGGAGCGCTGGCTTAGCGTCACGCCCCGTGGCGGACCCACCAATGACGCGGACCCGCTTGACCCAACCGGCGTCGAACTCCCGTTCCTCGGACAGGCTCTCCTGCTGGGCGTTCAACTTCAAAAACGCTTCCGCGGCCTGGGTTTTCAGACGCGTGAGGTCTTCCCAGGGGTCGCAGTCGTACTGACGGAGGGTGCTGAGGCGACCTATGCGACGGTCGTTGGCGGCGACCTCTGCCTCCCACTCCTCGTACCGTTCGATGCCGATGAGGCGCGCCTGGACCATCAACCAGCCCTCCTGGGACAGCAGGCGGTAGTCCGCCTGGCCGGGCACCTGGGCGGCGCGGACGCGATTCAGGGTGCGCTGGTTGAGGTCGCGGGCCGCCTCGATCTCGCCGACCTCTGCTAGGGCCGCGGCCCTCCGGCCCTCCCAGAAGGGGTCGTTGTGTTGCTCGGGCCAGCGGCGCAGGCGCTGGAGTGCGCCCTCGCGGTCAAGTATGGTGATGGCCCAGCGCACGCCTTCCCAATCCCGCCGGGCCTCCCAGTCCGGGTGGCCCTGCACGATGCCCCGCAGGGCCTCCTCCCACTTGAGGAACCGCTCCTCGTGAACGTCCTCGCGTGCCTCGACCAGTTGCGCGAACGCGGCCTCGACCCAGGCCGCCTTCACCTCCAGCCAGGGCAGCACCTCGCCTTTGTCCGAGGGGCTGAACTCCTTCGGAAGGACCACGTTTGAATCGCCGTCCGGTGGCGTGCTGGGATCGGTGCGAGTCAGGATTGTGTCGAGGGCCTTCACGCCAGTCGGTGTAAGCGGCTCACCCGCAAGCGCCAACTGCCACACGCCCTCTCGTGCAATGAGGAGGTCCAGGGGGGCTTCCTGCTCCACAGCCTCCTCGATCAGGACCCGGCCAAACCACCCCCGGGAGGTCAGGTGAAGCGTTTCGCGCTTCTCCACCGGGCAGACTTCCCAACCTGGATAGGCAAGGCGCAGGGCGCGGGCTTGCCGGTAGGCACCGCTCAACGTCCGCTGACCGTCCTCATCCCTCTCGGGCATGACGTGTGGACTGCGAGAAGGAAGCGGCTCATGAGGTAGCCCGTGTGGTTGGGGACGAACAGCGCCGCCCGGCCACCGGCGAAGGTCAGGCGGCTCCCCGTTGGCGAGCGAGCGCAGGAACCACTCGGTCGCCTGCTGGTGACGCCTGCCGCTGTCCTGATCCGCCCTCCAGGGGAACAGCTCGGCCAGATCAACGGGGGTGATGCCGAGTTGTTCCAGGTAGCGGCGCCGTCCGTCCTGAAGATCCAGCACGCCCACGAGGTAGATCCGGGGACGGTGGGGGCCGAGTTCGTCCCGCACCCATCCGGCCCAGCGCAAGAAATTCGGGTCGTCGCCCGAAAAGCCCAGCAGGCACAGGGTGTGCTCCATCATGCCCTGCTGCACGAGGTTCACGAACGGCGCGAAGCGGCGTGGATAACTTCGGAAGTCCTCCTCCGTGAAGATGAAGGGGCGCATAGAGGGAAAGCTGCCGTGCAGTTTCACGATACGCGGCGGGCTAGCGGTCGGTATGTCGTCCGGATTCAGCACAAGGTCGTACTTCCGGCCGTGTACGAGCGCGCGCGTATCCTCCAGCAACGGGTCGTAATTGGTGGTGAACACGTCCGCCCAGGGCAGCTCAAGCAGCAACTGGTGCAGGGGCCCCGGGTGGTACTGCCGCCAGGGGATCAGGCGGGTGATGGCGTCGTTGAGGGTCTCACGCCCGAAGGACGCCTCGTACTCACTTGCCAGGCGTTCCAGGGGCAGGTGGGCCGCCACCGAGGCACCGAGATTCAGGTGTTCGGCCAGCGCCGCACGGTAGTCCTCCAGCAGTGGGAAGCGGGGAGCACTCGGGCTGCTGGGCTGTGCATTCCGGCTAAAGCCCGCACCGATCATCACAGTGGCGCGTCCGGATGCCCCTCCGTCCCATAAACGTGTGCGGATATGTTCAACGAACGCCGCCCCCCGGAAGATGGGAGCGGTCAAGGTCGGCCCCCTATGAGCTGAACACCTGGATAACGGGACGTGGAGGACTCAGGAGTGGAATAAATGATTAGCAGCACGGTCTTGCTGTATTATACGCGCTTCCTTGCAGCTTGCGAGAGCGGGAAAAGTAGAGGTACGGGCATTTACCGGACAGTTCCCTGTAGTCGACCGCGCTAACTCTTTGCCTTGAGCCATTGTGCTTCTACTGAGTCCATAAAGGTCATCAGCTGCTTGCGCCAGACGCTTTCCTCATCAATGTTCCCAAGCCCCTCCAACACGGACTGATCAAAGCCGATGTCTTGGAGTTCGATGACGTCAATCTGCTCCCGCAGCAGGTCGTGCAGGGAACGGCCTGATTGGCGGGCGCCGTCGGCGAACCGCGCGAACTCCTCCAGGCTGAGAGCGATGAAGTTCGGCGTGTGCCCGTGCAGGACATGCCCCTCGCTTCGGCGCCTGGCCCTCCAGGTCACGTTATAACCGTGCAGATGCTCGGCGTGAACGATGACCGTCACGACCCGCGAGGGGTCGACGACGGACAGGTCAGCCCGAAAAGGATCGTACGTTCCGACTCTGGCGTCGAGGAGATCGGCCGCCTTCCAGTCGGCCTTGAGCACAACCTCCGACATGCGGTCGTCCACGTTGGCAAAGGGCTCTATGCCCGCTCCCACGCGGGCCTCGTCGGCGAAGAGCATGGCCTTGCTCTCGACCAGAACCGCGCTTCTGCTCGTCGGCTCAACGACGGTCAGATCGGGACCCCGGGCGGGGTTGCCTGTGCTGGGGCGCCGGTACTCGCGCTCGGGGATCAGGGTGGCGCTCCCGGCAAGCGCCTGACCCACGAACTCCTCCAGGTAGGTCTCCTGGATGTAGCCCAGCGTGGTGCGCAGCCGGTTCTGCTCCGGTCTCGGCCAGTTGAGCATGGCATGGAGTTCGGGCAGGTGTGGGAGGCCCGCCACGAAGGAGTGAGCGTTCGGCACGATGAAGCGCCCTCCTCTCAACCGGACCACCGGGGTCGCTTCCAGGGGCAACACCTGGAAGGTCAGTTCCCCCGAGTTGTACCTGCGCTCCTCCTCGGTTCTCCGCTTCAACATGAGGGGTGGCGCGCTGAAGGTGTTCAACCAAACACGGGCCCGGTGGGGGGTCTCGTCCTTGAGAACCCGCTGGAGGTCCTGGACGGTAAAGAAGGCCCCCATTGGCCGTCCCTCCCGCCTGGCTTGGTCGACAAACCACAGCAGTCTCTCGTGAGGTGCGGCGAAGTTGGGCGTTGCCTGCAACTCCTGAGAGAGGGCCCTGGTTCCCGCCATGTTCATCGAATAGACAGCGCAGGCCACGGCGTACACATCCTCAATCGGCAGACCGGTCCGCTTACCAACCTCGGCAGGAATATCGAGATATTGCCCGCCCGCCCTCTTCGCCAGGAGCGCCGCGTCCCGGTGGGGGATGACGTTGAAAAGCTGCCACTGTTGGGCGGCGCTCCAGAAGAAGTCGGGGTTCTGCAACCGGCCCTGATGACGGAGCATGGGAGCGAACAGGTCTGTCGTCAGGCTTTGCAGAGACATCTTGCTGATGACGTCGCCGGGCAAGTGTGGCGGGGAGAGCACGTCATGCCCGAGCTGGACCGCTTGGCAGATGCCGTCGCCCGAGAGCCGAGGGGACCGGCCTTGATCGGAACCGGCCAGGAGGGCTGCCTGGGTGACGTACTGAAGCACCGGAGCGTTGGCGAACGGGTAGAGGACGTCGAGGTTCGGGTCCCTGATGTGGTGCATCTCGTGCCAGGTAAGCAGGCTCAGCATGCCGAGGGTGTCGGCCGTATCCACTTTGTCGAGGAACCGCTTCAGGCGGAGGAAAGCAACGGTGGGATTGACTTCTTGCTCGGGCACTCGACTCGTACGCCCGGAGACGAGAAAAAGTTGCTTTGGGTGTCGCGCCATATGGACTACGGGGAACCGGACGCGCGGGCAAGCTTCCTCGACGGGTGAGTTCCGGCAACCAGCAGGGCGTCCACCCCGTAGGTTGACCTTGATGTCGAATCTTCCCCAGGTGGTCGAGCAGATTCACTCCGGCGTCGTTCATCTGCAACTGGTGCTTCGGGGCAAGGTCGAGGCCAGCGCGACCGGGTTCATGGTGCAGCGCCACCTGATCACGAACAACCACGTCCTCGCCCCCCTGCGGGCCCAGCGGGACGAACCGGAGGCGCGGGTCGTGGTGCGCTCCAGCAGTCTGGGCAGCCGCGCCACGGCCGCCGCCGTCGAGCTGTCCCTTCCGGCGTTTCTGGCGGGCTTCCAGGAGGGTTCTCCCGAGGAGGACGCCGACTTCGCCGTGCTTTTCCTCTCCGAACTCGCCGCGCAGGAGAGATACCAGTTCACGTTGGGCTCCGGGCAAGGCCGTCGCCTGGGCGAGCGGGTCGTCTTCCTCGGCTACCCACTGACGCACGAGAACCTCTGCGTGCACGAGGGCGTCATCTCGTCCCTGTATGAGCGCAACGGTGTGACCGTGATCCAGCTCGGTGCCAGCGTGAACCCGGGCAATTCCGGTGGCCCCCTCATCGATCCCGAGACCGGCGAGGTCATCGGCATCGTCAGCCGCAAGGCCGACGGCCTGACCAGGGCCATCGAGGACCTGGAGGCCGAGCACGCCTTCCTCCACGGCCACCTCACGGCGCGCCCGATTCCCCAACCCGGGGTGGATCGCCTGATCGCCATGCACGGGTCCTTCATCGCCCTGACCCGGGAACTGCGCCGCTCCGCGAATGTCGGCTTCGGGTATGCCCTCGCGGTGGACCGTCTGGCAGCCTCCTCCTTTCTGATCCATGAGCCGCAGGTCCCTATAGAGCATCAACCTTTTGGGGAGCGGGCTACTCCTGCCCCTGTAGGTGGCCGGCTGCGGCGGGTGGTGCGGAGCGTGCGCCGCGCTTCCACCTGGCTCCGTGTCCGCACGGCGAAACCACGCGCCCTGCTCGCCGAACTCCACCGGGCGTGGCAGGAGGCCTACCTGACGCTCGTCGTCGGCCTCTCGGTGTTCTCCACCTTCTGGCTGGCAGCGATCTCCTACGTCTCGTTCTCCCAGAAGGGCGAGTTGCCCAAGAACATCTTCGTGACCGGGGTGAACGACCTCGCCAACCTGACCTTCCTGGGCCTCGGGGTCTTTGCGGCGCTGCTGTATGGTGCCGGGGCGTTCTACACGGGCGTGGGGGTTCTTCCCCTCGCCCGTGCCCTGGGCCGGGCAGGACGCAGCACTTTTCACGCCGCCTTCTTCGCCCTGCTGACCACCGTTCTGGTCATCGGCACCCGAATCTTCGATGGGGGCAAATTCTTCGATGGGAGCGGCTGGGGTTGGGAAACGCTGCGTGGGTTGGCGTGGCTTGCCTCGGGTGCGAGTGCCCTGACGTTCGTCCTGGCCTTGTGGCATGTCATGGTCGCGTCCCAAAGGGTGGCCACGACGCTCGTCGTCCACGAACGGCAGGGAGAGGTCGGCCCCGGCACTCCAGGTGCAGAAGCTTCGTCTCTCCCGTCCGCGCGGGATACCCCTGCCGTTGAGAGCCGTGGGTTCCGCAAGCCCTAAGAGCGTGTTTGAGAAGGGTCTCAGCAGGGTTCAAGACGGCGAAGCATGAGGCGAATGTTGGCGAGGTAGCACCACGCTTCGGTGGTTTGAGGCCGCCCCTCAAAGTCCCTGGACAGCCGACGAGAACGGGTCAACCAGGCCAGGGAACGTTCCACCACCCAGCGTCTGGGCAAGACCTGAAAGCCGCGTGCGCCCGGTTCCGGGCGCACCACTTCGAGCCTCCAACCACACAGGGCCTTGACCCATCCCACCAAGCCTGCCTGATACCCACGGTCCACCCACACCAGTTCTATCCGAGGAAAGCGAAGCCGTGCGGCGTTCAGCACAAACCGTCCACCGTTGTGATCCTGGACGTTCGCGCTGGTGACCAGGACAAACAGCAGCAGACCCAACGTATCCACCAAGATGTGCCGTTTGCGCCCGATCAGTCGCTTGGCGGCATCCCTTCCTCGTGGCCCGGCTTGTGGGGAGCATCGGACGGATTGTGCGTCCAGGATGGCGGCACTCGGTTCGGCGCTGCGCCCACTGGCGCAGCGCGTCTCGCGCACCAGAACACGGTTGATGGCGGCCCAGGTTCCGTCCCGCTCAAAGCGGCGAAAATACCAGTACACCGTCTGCCACTTCGGAAAGTCATGCGGCAAAGCGCGCCAGGTGTTGCCGTTTTGAAGGGTGTAGAGGATGGCACACATGACCTCGTACAAGTCCACGGCACGGGGCCGCCCTCCGGGTCGGCCCGCAGGCAACAAGAATTCAAGCCGCTTAAACTGCTTCAGGGTCAGGTCGCTCGGGTACGTTTTGCGTTTCACACCTCAAAACTGCCTCAGCGCCTGACCCTTTTCAAACAGGCTCTTAGAGCCCGGAAGAAGGTCAGGAAGTTCTTTCGAGTGCCCACTTCGGCACCAGCGCCAATCCGTCACGAATCGGGATGATGCATCGCCACCGCATCCCCAGTTCCAGCCCTGAGGGAAAGTGCGAACGTTCACGAGCCTTCCGAGTTCCCTGGCTCCACTCTTTCAGAATAGGTTACATAACCGACGTAATCGGTCCTAAACTGACCCCCAGTGGGTAGGGCTCTTCCCGGCCTCAGCCGCTGCTTCGGCTTGATTTAATTGGGAAGTGAAGTTCTACGACGATCTCTGCCGGGACGCACGGCAGTGGCTCATCGCCTTCGACTACGAGGAGGCCACCGGCCTCCCACTGGCCGACGCTGGGCACGTCTACTACCAGCTGATGCACCAAGTACCGAGCGCAGAACCCCGGGATTTCGAGGCCAGTCGGGAGGTCATTCCGACGTTAACTCCAGGCGAGCAGCAGGGCCTCGAAATGCTCCAGCGCGAAGTGGCGGGAGGGCACTCGCTTTTGCCCCGGTACTGCTCCAGGAAATCCTTCAAGCGGCGTTGCGAGACTTCGCCGTCTCCAACAGCTTAGCCCAGGGGCAGGCGTACCCCAGAGCTGAATGAAGTCGGACCTGGTTGTACCAGTCACGGAATCTGACAGCCCCCTCGCGCAATTCCTGCATGGTTGCGAACTCCTCGCGGAAGACGAACTCGTATTTCAGAGTTCGGTTGGTGCGCTCCAAAACGCCCATCCCTCCTTGTTGCGAGACCCTGGCCCGGACCCAGCACCCCACCTCCTGACAGGCAGTCTGAAAGGCCGCCGAGGTGAAATCTGAGCCGCCATCCGTCATGACCAACACCTCCTCACGGAGACCCAGGCCCCGCAACACCTTCAGCCCTATGTGCAGCGCGGTCCCCGCGCTGCCTGCCGCGAGGCTGCGGACGACGGAGACATGGAGCAGCGTGCGGGTCTCCACGTCCAGAACCAGATACGCCCAACAGATGCCATCCCCGAGATTGAACCGGGTGGCATCGACCTGAATACGGCGCCCGCTGGGCCACAACGTCTCGCAGATTGCAGGGACAACCTTCTTCCGGGTCTTTCTTGGAACAGGCGGCTGGAGGCCCAGTTCGCCCAGGGCCAAGCGAATCGTGTGCAGCCCGATCTGCCCAGGAGCAGGCTGCTCCTGGGCAGGTGATGCCGCCATCACCTGATGAAGTCGCCGGTAGCCGTACGTGGGATGTGACAGCGCCACCTGACGAATCCGTTCCAGCCGGGCTTGTTGCCGCTTTTCCCGCCCTGCCTGCTGAGCGGCCTGCTGGCGGGCGTCTCGCAGCTTCCAGGCCGGAACCCCTGCTTCGCGGGCGAAGCAGGCCAAGCTCAGGTACGGATGGTCTCTGCGAAACTCCTCGTAGAGGGTGAGGAGCTGAGCCACACTCAAAGACCCCGTGCTTTTTTTGCAATCTGGAGGGCCAGCTCCTTCTCGCCCACCAAGACTTTGAGACGTTCGTTCTCGCGTTGCAGCTCGGTGTGTCGGTCCCCCTGGCGGTCTCCATCAAGGCGGGCACGGCCCGCCTCGATGAACTGGGCTTTCCAGGTGTGAATCAGGCTCTCGTTGACCGCGTGCTGCCGTGCAGCTTCAGCCACGCTGAGCTGGCCCCCCAGAACTGCCAGGACGATCTGCTCCTTGGTATCCGTCGGCCACTTTTTCCGCTGCTTCCCCATACTTCGCCTCCAGTGTGCCCAACCCTCGCAAATGGGCGGGTGTTTTTGGAAGGATTTCCTAGAGCATTACCCCCGGATGTCCACGACCGTGTGCCGGAAACGGCATGACCCACTGTTCAGTGACTGGCGGATCTCGCATTTCCATCTCGGCACCGAGCTCAACCGTCGGGGCTTCTATACGCGAACGAAGCACACCGCCTTTGCTTACATTGACGGCCAGACGTTTCGGCTGTTGGCTGTCTGGCCGCATGAGCCTCGGCCCTACGAGAACATCCGGCTGCTGAAGATCCTTAAACGGGACTGGCCTCACGTGATGGAGCAATACCGGGCGAAAGGGGTGGACAACCTGTTTCCTGTCCTGCAGAACCCCGAGCATATCCAGCAGATGCGTAGGGGCTTCCTGATGATGTATGACCTTGATGGAGTCGCGTACCATCCGCCCGGGGGCGGAGTGGTGAGCAGCGGTGACTCTGCTGAGGCCGTCATGAAGCACAACAGGATGGCCAACCTCACCACCCAGCTTCAGCACGAATGGGCACGTCAAATGGGCAGCCGTCCTGCCCGCTTTCGTCTCTTGTCCCCGACGACCTATGCCATTCAGGATCGGGAGGGGCGCTTCTGGGAGTTACAGCAGACCTGGTATCACTCCCGCTTTGTGCCGCTGGACCCCCAGATCGGCCGAATCCTCGAAGGGAGATTCAACGGTTCATAGGCGGACGGCCTAAACTCGGAACATGACCCTGGAGCTGATGGCAGCACGTCTGGACCTTGCGGCCCGCTCCGAACGGCTGGCCCGGATGGAGCCGGACGCCCTGCGCCGTGATGCGATCCGCTGGGCCCGGGACGTGGACGAGGAGGGCCTGTGGTCCCTGATCGAAGCCTACCTCGTGAGCCGGGGCAGCCGCGGCGCCCGCGTCAGCAACCATACCCTGGTGAGTTACCGTCAGGGGCTGAGCACCTTTCTCGCGTGGGCGGTTCCGGGAGGCGTTCAGCTCCTGCGTCCGCGACCGAACGACGGCTTCTCCTACGCGCGCCACTTGGAGGTCAGTGGCCTCGCGCCGGGCAGCGTAAAGGTGCGGCTGGCGGCGGCGCGGGCCCTGTTCGCGGCTCTGCGCTGGGCCGGGGCAACGGACGCGGCCCCGCTGACGGACGTGCGGGCGGCCCGCGACCCGGTCCCCGCCTGGGAGAAGCGCAAGCCGTACTCCACCCGCGACATCGCGAGGCTGCTGAAGGTGGCCGACCCGCAGCAGGCCGTGATCGTGCTCCTCGGCGCGCACTGCGGTCTGCGGGTGAGCGAGATGCTGGGCCTGGCCCGGGCCGACCTGCACCTGGACGCGGAACGGCCCTACCTCGTCGTGACGGGCAAGCGGCAAAAACGCCAGGAGGTCCCGGTGAGCCGGAGCACCGAGCGGGCGCTGCGCAGCTGGGTGGAGATGACCCCGAGGCTCGGGCCCCGGGCGCTCAGCCTGCAGACCCGCAAAGGGGTCAGCGACCAGCTCCGCGAGTTGTGCACCCGGGCGGGGGTGAGGTACGACGGGCGGCACGTCCACGGGCTGCGCCATACGGCGGGCACCGAGGTTTACCGCGAGACCCGCGACCTGCTGGAGGTCCGGGACCACCTGCGTCACGCGTCGATGGAGACGAGCTCCATCTATGTGAATCACGCCCGGGCGCAGGAGAAGGCTGTCAACCGGGACTGGTAGGTCAGAACCAGCTCGCGAGTCTTCAATCAGCAGCCGTCTGTGGCCTGAGCAAGAAAAAGGCTCCACCTCGACGATGAGGCTGAGCCCTTTGTGCTGGTTTCGAGACGCTAGTTGGACGCCCTGTCACCGTCCACGCCATCAATGACTTCGACAATAGTGTCGTCCTCGTCCGGGGCCTCAGCCCCAGATACGAAGAAGTGATGGCCTCCGCTGGTCGCCAGGTACTCGCTCAGATGGGTGCGGGCGTCGGCAATGGTCGTGTAGTACTCCCGGAACGCCTTCGATACCCGCTGCGCCTGCTCGGACGTTGGGGCGATCGGAATCTCCACCTCGAGGTAACGCTTGCCGACGTCCTCACGGTTGGTTTGCATGAAGATCACCCGCTTCCACTGGTCGCGCACGATCTTCAGCGTCATGGCCCAGAGCAAGTAGAACGCGTCGAAATTGGCGTTTGGCCCCGGACGCAGGACGATGATCTCCTTGGTCAGGACCACCTGCTCCTGGCCGGGCATGAGGATGCAGAAGTCGCCGATGTTCTTCGAGGTGCGCTCGGGGCACATCAGGTCGAATGGCTTCAAGCCGGACGAGTTGCCCCTCCAGAACTTCTGCGCCACCGACCGAGGGACGCGATTGGTAGGGTTGATGTTCACCAGGCCGGCCCGCAGGTCAGACACCTTGATGTAGGGCACCTCGCCAATGCGTTGGTCTACGGATGGGGAACCGTGACCGCCGATGATCTCGAGGCCGCCTGCGTTCACCAGGTCCTCCAGCGTCCTGGAGACAAAGCCCTCGAACTGGGGGGCTTTCAGTGCCTCCCGGTAGTGGTCGATGAACCGCCGGTCGTGGTACACGGGGACGGCGGACCGCAGGCTCACGCCCTTAGCGTCGACGTACCGAAGGGTCTCGGTGGTGCGGCCGGCGACCAGGGCCTCCATGTCCTCAAGAAGCTGGTCGTTGACAGCATCAACTACGCCACCCGTCTCCGGATCGACGACTTGCAATCGCTTACCGGTGGTAGGATCCACCTTCCCCAAAAGTCGTCCCCCCTTGGTAAGACCACAGGTGGGGGCCGTCGAGACGAGGATGTGCTCATTGGAGAACCAGGACGGTTTGTGTATAGCCATTCCATGTCTCCTTTACTTGTTAGCCTTGGGAGTGCCGTCATCGCCATTGCCGACCTTCTCGAAGATGTAGAAGTTGGTCTTGGCCCGGCAGAACTCCTCAAAAGCTTCCATCGGGATGTTCAGCATGCCGCGCAACTCCAACCGGCCGTGTAGCCACCCGGCCAGCCAGCGGTATGAGTGGCTGAAGAAATAAGTCTCGGGCAAGATGATGCCCACCCGACCACCGACTTGCAGAAGGCGGTGGGCCAACTCCAAGTAGACCAAGCCGATCTCCAGGTCGACGTAGTCGTTCACGCCCTTCATTGCAGCGGCTTTGGAGATCGAGTAGTTCGACTGCCGGCAGTCCGCCGCCTTCACCTTCAGGTCCTCGCCGAACGGTGGGTTGGTAATAACCACGGTGAACTGCTCGTGTACCTTGGGCTTTTCGCCGGGCTTATCGCTGGCACCCAGTGTCTGAGCCAACAGTGGGTACTTCTGCGGCCACTGGTGCAGGCGCACGGCGTCACCAAGCATCGCGTGGGTGGATCCATCGCGCATGGCGACCATGATGGCCCGCGTCAGCTTGACGCCGATATCGTCCTTGTCAATGCCATAGAGCTTGTCGTTGGCCCACTTGACCAGGTTCCAACTCTCGGCCTCGGTCGGGAAGTCGCGATCAGCGACCTGCCGCAGGGCCTCAACCAGGAAGCCGCCGGTACCACAGGCTGGGTCAATCACCTTGTCTCTGGACGTGATCTCCATCGCCATCACACACGGGCGGATCACCCGGAGTGGGGTCAGGAATTGGCCTTCACCGCTCTTAAGTGCCTTGGACCGGAAGATCTGGAAAGCCTTGGACAACAAGTCGACCTTGTCGCCGAGGATCCGGTACGGGGTCAACTCGGCGACCAGGGCGTAGATGGTCTCGTCGCTCAACAGCAGGTCTTCGCGGTCGTTGGGGTTGAAGATCCGCGTGCGCTGGCTGTTGAAGTAGGAGCGGAACTGCTTACGAATCTCCTTGGCGGTCAATGTCACCTTGGTCACTGCGTCGCCGTAGATGCGGAAGTCCACGGGGTCGTTCTGGTTGGCGCTGTGGCTGGCGACGGAATCGCTCTCGAGCTTGACGAACAGCACGTGCGTTACCTCACGAAGCTGGTCCTCAGCCCGCGTGACGTTGGGGTCACCGACGACAACCGTAGCAAGGACACGGCGCAGCGCACCGGAGAGTTCGGCCTCGCTGGGGGTCCGCATCATGTTCCACGTCGGTGGACTCTCCGGCGGCTTGGTCAGATCATCACCGGGGCGCGGAAGGGTGGCGTTCGGCTCCATGACCCAGCCGGAGCTGTGGCTTTTGTATACGGCCAAGGTCTGTTCGCCATTGGTCCAGAAGCCCATCTTGGCCATGGGCTCGTTGCTCAAGTACCGCATCAACTGGGCCCTTCCCCCGTCGATGTCCGGTGCCTTGAACTCGAAGATGACCTGGAGGGCGTGCCACTCGCAGGTGTCGTCGGCGAAAGCCACCAGATCCGCCGAGCCGCAGGTCGAGAACTTCTGGCCGCGTTCGCGCTTGGTCAAGTCGTGCGGCGTGTCCGGAATCTGCCACTCGGGTTTCCACCTCAGACGGTGTTCCTGCCACCCCAGCGCCTTCAAATCCTTGATTACGCGCTGGCGCACAACTTCCTCAGGCTTCAGCCCTACGACCGTCTTGACACCAGCTGCAGCAGCGGTCTTCACAACCGAATTCTCAGCCTTCCTATTCCCCTTAGGCATACTCCTCCTTTCCCAAAAGTCCAAAAAGGAGCTGCTCCTTTTCGGATCAAGTGATTGACGATACCACTGTGGACGAGATAGTGCAACACAGCTCAATCGGCGTCTTAGTGCCTCTGAGCGCCGAGATTTGCCGGAGAAGCCAAACTGCTCTATTAGCTTTAGGAGCAGCTCCTCACTTCAATGTCATCAGAAAATGGGCTGTCGTTCGCATTGAAATCCCTCCGAAACGGGCACAGAGTTCACTGCACTCCTGTAGTCCGCTAGGAGCAGCTTGATCTTGAAGGCTGCGGTAGTGGAGAAAGGCCACCTGTTGAGGGCGGCGGTTGGGGAGGTGAGCGTGCCAGGCTTGATGACCGGGTAATGGCCGGGCGTCTCCGCCTCCCGGCCTGGATGGAGGACTTGGGTTCCAAAGGAATGACGCCAAAACACTGGTCAGCGGGCGAAATGACGGAGTGGTGCCAGGCGGTGACCTTGATTGTGGCGCTTCTGCAGACGGCCATGCGGGTGTCAGGTGGCGGCGGATGAACTTAGCCATAGAATCCAGGGATGACTGCGGTGAGTGGGGACGAAGGGACGCCGATCAAGGCGTTTGTCAGCTACGCCTGGACGAGTGAGGACCATGTGGCCCGGGTGCGGAAGCTGGTGGACTATCTCCGCCACAACGGGGTCGACGCCATCCTCGACCAGTACGCGCTGCAGCCGGGCATGGACACGGACCGCTTCATGGAGCAGGTGGCCCAGCAGCACGTGCAGAAGGTCATCGCCATCTGCGACGCCACCTACGTGCAGAAGGCGAACAGCCGGACTGGCGGGGTGGGCAAGGAGGGCACCATCATGAGCCAGCACGTGTACGACCAGCTTATGACCCAGGGCTCACCGGACGAGCAGCGCCGGCGGTTCGTGGCGGTAATCTTCGGGTTCACAGACGGGAAGCCCCAGCTGCCCGCCATGTTCGGCAGCTCCCTGTACATCGACATGAGCACCGACGAGAAGTACGACGCGAACATCGACCGGCTGCTGCGCTTCCTGCTCGACCAGCCCGAACTGGTCGCCCCACCCGTGGGCAAGGTTCCCGCGCACCTGCAGGGAACGCCGACCGCCGCACCCCCGACCTGGGCGAGAGCACAGGCTTTCCGCCGGGCAGTGGAGGAGGGCCGCCGGGTGGAGCCAACGTTGCGGGCGTACCTGGAGGAACTGCAGGCCGCGGTGGGAGCACTTCCTCCCGCCGTCACCGACCGGCAGTACGACTATCCGAAGGTGCTGGAGGCCGCCGAGGCCTTCCTGCCTGTCCGGAACGAATTCGTCGAACTGATGGACTTGGCCGCCCGCCACGGCGCGCTGAACGCCGACCTCCTTGGAGACTTTTTCGAGGAGGCCGTGAATGGGGTGGTCACCCAGTCCGAGACCTCCAGCCTAAACCGCGCCACCCTGACCGTGACCGAACTGGTCAGGGCGGAGCTGATGCTGTATCTCACTGCACTCTGCATTCGCGAGCGGCAGGAGGACGTGCTCACCGCGCTGACCGACCGGACCTACTTCATTGAGAAACACGGCACGACTCAACCGGACGCGTTCGGGGCGATCTACTACGTCAGCGATGAATTTCGCAACGAATTCAATAGGCTGCGGGCGCAGCGCTACAAATCCCCGGAGGCGGAATGGCTCAGGGAGCGTGCCTCGTTCGCCAAGGTGGACTTTGCCCGCCTGCAGGAAGCGGACCTGATCCTGACCGTCAAGTCCAGACTGCAGCGCCAGGCCTCCGTTCAGCAGACCCCGACCCGCTACACCTCAATGTGGTATGCCCCGACGGCTATTTACTGGGGTCGGCGTGACCGGTTCGACCTCTTTGTCCGGTTCACAAGTCGCCGGGTGCTCCAACGTTGGCTGCCCTACTTCGGCGTGACAACTGCCGCGGAGCTGACGGTGATGATTCGGGCGGCGCTCGGCGACGCCTACGCCAGGATGACGGACGGGTGGGGGTCTCTGGATCATGCGTTGAATGTTGAGGCGCTCGGCACCCTGCCTTGAGGCGGCCCTCCACGCCTTAACCTGAAACGCTTTCGTCAGGACCAGTCAGTCCTGAGTCCGCCCTCCACGAAAGTGAACCCAAGCATGTCACGAACAACACTGATTTCCATGGACCCCAACCCGCAGGGCTGGGCGGAGGGCGTTGCTGCTCTTCACGACATGAATGCCACTTACTTGGGCCTCCGCCAGGGTCGCTGCGCTGGCTCGCAAAAGGGCTAGACAGGAAGGTGCTGGTTCACCTGGCCGCTCTGTTGCGTCGCGCTTAGGCTGCTGCCCGTCCTAAATCCAGCCGGGTAGTCATGTCGAGCCGAAAGATGCCATACGGATTGACGTGCTGGTAGATCAGCGGCGTCAGGCCCCGCCAATCCTCCGCAGTCATCCTTTCCCGCCACTGGTCGTCCTCCAACACGCGCTGAAGCATCAAGGTGTTCACGTACACCAGGCAGTTCTGCACCAGGTGCAGGCACAACATGCTGACTTCCTGATCCTCCAGTCGATTGGTACCGATCTCACCCCCCTTGCCGTAGAACACGAAGTCCGTCGTCGCGTTCCAGTTCTCCACGACGTTCAATCCCTCGTGAATCTCCCGTCGCAGGGCCTCATTCCCCAGGTACTCGCACAGGAAGATCGTCTTGATCACCTTGCCGAGTTCCTTGAGCGCGGCATACACCGGATGCCGGGCATTGGCCTGGGTGAAGCGCCGCAGGATGGACTCGGGGTCTGCGAGCCCCAGGCGAAGTGCGGTCGTGTACTTCACCATCGGCTCGTACTGCTGCTCAATCAGCTCCCACCGGATCGCCCGTTGCGCGGCAACGGGCTTCAACAGGGGAAGCTGTTCCCCCAGCGCGAGGTCCGGCAGGTACAGCTTCTGCCCGGCAATGTCCTTGAGCCGGGGCAACAGGTGAAAGCCCAGCAGGTGGGTAAAGGCGAAGCCGACCTCGCTCTGGCCGTGGGAGTCCACGTACTGCCGCTCCACTTCCATCTCGGTGCAGTGCTTCAGAACGCCCTCGATCATTGCGGCGACTTCCGAGGACGAGCAGGTCTTCAAAAGCGAGTGGATGCAGGTGGCCTTGCGCTCGACGTGCCAGTAGATCATCACGCCCCGGCCCCCGTAGCGCACCGACCACTCGGTGCGCAGGTTGCCGTCCCACGCCCCGAACTTCTTGCTATCCGAGGCACACGCCGTGGTCCCCTCGCCCCACAGGTCAGGACGGCGCGCCGCCAGGATGGCGTTCACGAGCTGGGCGTTGGCGGCCCGCAGGCCCTCGCGGGTGATGTACCGCTTGCGGACATAGCGCAGTTGATCGGGGGTGATGGTGTCGCCGGAGGCAACGCGCTTGAGGCCCGTGTTCGTTCCCAGCCCGAACAGGCACAGCAGGAGGCGCTTCTGCGCCTCCGCCCGGGGAAGAATCTCCCGGGTCAGCACGCTGCGCAGCAGGTCGGTGAAGCCCACGTCCAGGTCAGCCTCCTTGAGCATGTCCAGCAGGCCGGTCCCCGGCCACTGCCGCCCCAGCTCCCCTTTCATCGCCCCCAGGGTGGGCGGCTCGGGCTGCGGGTCCAGCGGCGTCACACCGAAGCGTCCCCCGTCCTTGGAGACGACGCGAACCTTCTCGTTTTTCGGCAGATCCGCATGGAAACGCACCAGGGCGTCATGGAGCCGCCCGCGCAACCCCGTCACGAACTGGGTCGCCTCCTGGGGCTGCTTCAGGGCCGCGAAATGTTCGGTCTTCTGCTGCTCGAAGTCCGCAGGTAGATCGGCGTCCGGGTTGCGGTAGCGGTCGGCGCCTACCACCCAGACCTCCCGGCAACGCAGGGCGTCCCGCAAGGCGTCGAGGACGCAGACCTCGTAGTTCACCCGGTTCAGCCGGACCTCGCCGTCCTCGTTCGTCTCCAGGATGAGGTCCTGCATGTTCCTGGCGATCACGCCCTGCACGGGGATTTCTTCAAAAGTGGAATAGTTGAGCGCCTTGCTGTTCAGGTAGCGTTTGACGAGCGCCAGGGCGTCAATGACAGGCTGGTGTGCTGGATTATTGGAGCGGAACTCCAGAGCGGTGAGCAGCCCCGGGGTCATGCGGCGGTAGTGCTGCTTGTATGAGGACCGGAGGTGCATATGCACCTCCTGGCGGTACGACCCTCTGGCCCGGAACTCCCGCAGCAGGTCGCGCAGACGCTCCTCCCCCACGACGGGAAACAGCACTTCCCGCACCGTCCCTTCGGGGTTGTCCAGTGCCGCTTCCAGCAATCTCTCGAACAGGCGGTCCTTACCGGAGGTCTTCTTGATATTGGCCAGGATGCGTTTCTCGACCCGCCGCTCGGCCCGGGCGCCGATCTTGTGGACGGTATGGATGAGGTGGTCCACTAGTGAGTCCGTGATCTCGCCGAGCCGGAGCTGAACGAACGCGGCGAGCTGGGTCGCCCGGATCGCCTCCGGGTGGGCGCGCAGCTCGCTGGGTGTCTCTACCCCCGTTCGCTCCCGGTACCGCCGCTGCACACCGATAGGCACGCCCTCGAACAGCCCTTTCGGCAGGCCCACAGCGCGCAGTCGCCCCAGCTTGGCGATCTGCTCCTCGACGCTTTCCAATCCTGGCCTGCGGGAGTCGGTGCGCAGCGAATGGATCAGCGAGGTTCGGTCGGCCTCGGGCTCGTTCTCGTCCGCGACGGTGGCCCGCAGTAAGTCGTCCAAAGCCTGGACCCAGCTCGGGTCCAGGCGGGAGAAGACCAGCCCACACAACTTCGTCTCGAAGGTGCGCTCCGCCGAGGCCAGGTGGCGCTCCAGTTGTGCGTGGGTCGGCGGCTCGATTCGTGAATCCCGCAGGTGGTCCAGGGCCAGAGCTTTCAGTTTCAGAAGGTCCTGGCGCTCTTCTCTGGGCAGGGCGTGCTCGCACATCCAGTCCACGAGTGGCGGCACATCCGCTTCCGCGAAGGCCCGGTAGCCGCAGAACTCGCGGATCAGGGCGCGGTGGGTGGAACTGCTGCGCCCCCGCCAATCGTACCGCTCGAATTGCGTGACCTCGACGCCCACTTGACGTGCGACGAACGCCACGGCGGCCTGGGGAACGTCCCTCGTGCGGGCCGGGAATCGGCCCTCGTACTGGAAGGCTTTGAGCATCACCGCGAGGCCAAGGCGATTGGCCTCCTGGCTGCCCGCGAGGAGAGCCTGCTCGATAGGAAGAAGGGTCCAGTCGTCGATCAAGTCCTCAATGGTCCAGTGTTGGTGCACGGAGTCTCCTTGAACGATGACTGTTTAGCTGTTCAACGGGTCACATCAGCAGGAGTGAACACCCTGGGAAAGACACAGGTTGAAAGGGGGCGCCAGTTGCGACCGCCGTCCTCACATGACCCGGGCGTGCGCCAGCATGTCCGCGATCAGCCGCGTGGTGTAATCGTTCGCCAGCCGGTAATACGCGATCCGTCCCACCTTCTTGAAGGTCACCAGGCCCAGTGCCCGCAGGTGGCGAAGCTGGTGACTCATGGTGGACTCGTTGATCCCCGCGATCACCGCCAGGTCGCACACGCACAGCTCCTCCAGCGCCAGCGCCGAGAGGATACGCAGCCGGGTGGGGTCAGACACCACCTTGACCAGGCTGGTCGCGCGCTCAATCAAAGCGTCGTCAGGCAGCCCGGCCTCCACCCGCGCCACCGCCTCCGGGTGGACGCAGTGGACCTCGCAGTCCGCCGCGCGGTCGATCTTGGGTGCGGTCGTGGTCGTCATGCCCCATTCTCCTGCAGGGCCGCCTCCAGCAGGGGGCGCTGGTCGTCAAAGATGCCGTAAAAGGCCTGCTCGCCGATCACGGTCACCGGAGCGATGCGGACGTTGGCCCGGGCCTGCATCTCCGCCAGGGCGGCGGGGTCCTCACGGACGTTCTTCTCAGTGAACGGCACGCCACGGCTTCCCAGGAAGCGTTTGACGGCCTCGCACGACGAGCAGTTGGGGACGGTGTAGACGGTCACGGTCGGGGGCATGGGACACCTCGGAAGGAAAGGAAGTGAGGGAGCAGGGAGGGCGGGTCGGGCATCAAGCCTCCGACCGGGCATCTTCCGCCGCCTCGGCGGCTTCGGACAGGATCTCCCGGCCCCCGTTGGCCGCGATGGCCGACACGATCACGCCGAGCACCAGGTCGGGCAGGTTCGAGTCCAACCACAACACCAGCGCACCGGACAGCACGATGGCGAGGTTCACGAGCGAGTCGTTGCTGGTGAAGATGGCCGACGCCTTGAAATTCACGTCCTCGCCCCGGTGGCGCCTGAGCAGCCGCAAGCAGACCAGGTTCAGCGCCGCGTTGACCGCCGCCATCGTCATCATCGCGGGGCCGATGGGCTCTTCACCCCCGAAGAACCGGCGCAGCACCTCCACGAACAGCAGTACCGCCAGGCCGATCAGGAGCCACCCGGACAGGCGGGCGGCGCGCACCTTGATGGTGGCGGCGCGGCCCACCGCGTAAAGACTGACTCCGTACACCGACGCATCGGCCAGATTGTCGAGGGCCGCGCCGATCACGGCCGTGGACGACGCCCAGACGCCGACACCCGCGCCCGCCAGGGCTTGCCCGAGGTTGATCAACAGGACCAGCCACAGGATCCGGCGGTCCGCCGCCTGGCTGGCGTCGAGGTGGGGTGCGTTGTCGTCTGTCCGGGAATCGCTCATGGGAGTTCACCTTTCTGATGGCCGCCGCTGACGGTGAAGGCGCTGTGGGTTGCGAACGTGGGGCCACTGGAGGGACCCCCTCACGCGCCGGGCTTGAAGCGCAGCAGGCGCAGGGCGTTGGCGGTGACGAGCACCGTGGCGCCGGTGTCGCTGAGGATCGCGGGCCACAACCCGGTGATGCCGAGCAGCGTGGTCACGAGGAAGATCGCCTTGAGTCCCAGGGCGAAGGCGACGTTCTGACGGATGTTGGTCATCACCGCGCGGGAGAGTTGCACCAGCTCCGCGACCCCGGTGACCGAGTGGCGCAGCAGGGCGGCGTCGGCGGTCTCCAGGGCCACGTCGGTGCCCCCGCCCATCGCAATGCCCACGTCACTCTGCGCGAGCGCAGGAGCATCGTTGATGCCGTCCCCGACCATCGCCACCTTGCCGGAGGCTTTCAAGGCGGCGATGCGCTGGAGCTTGTCTTCCGGCAGCAGCTCGGCTTCGACCTCCAGGCCCAGGTCACGTGCGATGGCGTTGCCGGTGCGGACGTTGTCGCCCGTGAGCATGAGGGAACGGACGCCCAGCTCCTTCAGCCGGGCCACCGCCTCTTTCGCGTCCGCTCGCGGCTCATCCCGGATGGCGAGCAAACCGAGCACCTGGCGGCCGTCGAGCAGCACCACCACGGTCTTACCCTGCTCCTCCAGCCGGGCGATCTGCGCCTGCTCGTCAGGGCTCAAGGAGGCCACTTCCACGGCGTAGCGCGGGGACCCCACCGCCAGGGCACGTCCTTGCACCGTGGCAATCACGGCCTTGCCGGAAATGGCTTTGGCGTCCTGAGCAGCCGGGATGGCCTGTCCCTGGGCACGGGCGAGGATCGCCTTGGCGAGCGGGTGCGCGCTGCCGGTCTCCACGGCGGCGGCGAGCAGGACGACCTCGGACTCCGGAACGCGCAGGCCGATCACGTCCGTCACCTGCGGCTTGTTCTCGGTCAGCGTGCCGGTCTTGTCGAAAGCGACCGTCGAGACGCTGCCGATGGTCTCCAGCGCCGCGCCGCCCTTGATCAGCAGGCCACGCCGGGCACCGGCGGAGATCCCGCTGGTGACAGCGGCAGGAACGCTCAGCACCAAGGCGCAGGGGCAAGCGATCAGGAGCAGAGCCACGCCCTTGTAGATCCACTCGTTCCAGGGCTGGCCGAACAGCAGAGGCGGGACGACGGCGAAGAGCAGGGCCACCAGCATCGCCGACGGGGTGTACCAGCGGGAGAAACGGTCGATGAAGCGCGCGGTGGGCGCCTTGCTGCTCTCGGCCTCCTCGACCAGGTGGATGATCCGGGCGATGGTGTTGTCGGAAGCCCCCCGGTCCACCCGGACGGTCAGCACCCCGTCGGTGTTGATGCTGCCCGCGTAGACCGGATCGCCGGGGCGCTTGTGAACCGGGACGCTCTCGCCCGTCACCGGGGAGTCGTCGAGGTTGGAGTCGCCCTCGGTGATGGTGCCGTCCGCCGGGACACGGCCACCCGGTTGCACCCTCACGAACTGGCCGACCTGAAGCCCCTCGACGGGCACCTCGCGGGTCTGACCACCTTCGAGCAGCAGGGCGGTCTTGGGAGCCAACGCCGCGAGCGCCTGAATCCCTGCCCTGGCCCGCCCGGCGGCGACGTTCTCCAGCAGCTCGCCGATGGCGAAGAGGAAGACGACGAGTGCCCCTTCCGCCGCCTCCCCGATGGCGATGGCGCCGATGGCGGCCACGCTGATCAGGGTATTGATGGTGAAGGGCTCCCCCAGGCGGGCACTGGCGACGGCCTTGCGGAGGAGCGGCCAGGTGCCGATGGCGGTCGCGGCCGCGTACGCCCAGAAGGCGAACCCCGGCGCGATCAGGCTGAACAGCAGGGCGAGGACGAGCAGCCCACCCGTGAGCAAGACGTTGCGGCCCTTCCCCGTCTGATACCAGGGCAGTTCCACCCGGGCTGGACGGGGAGCAATCGGAGTGCTCGTGCCGGGCACAGGATTGACCTCGCCCTGCCATTCCGGTGGGTAGCCGATGGAGCGCAGGGTCTGTTCGAGCTGGGCCCTGGGCATCCGGGTCTCGTCGAGCGTTAGGCTGAGCGTCTGGGTGGTGAAGTTGACCTTGGGTTCGCCGACTCCCGGCAGTCGGGCGACCACGCCCTGCACCTTGTTGGCGCAGTCGGCGCAGTCCATGTTGTTCACGAAGTAGCGCAGGGGGACGCTGGAGGTCGTCGCCGGGGCCGCTTCCAGGGTGGGGGGATACCCCAGGGAGCGCAGGGTCTGTTCCAAGCGCTCACGGGGTAACCGGGCCTCGTCCAGGGTGAGGCTCAGCGTCTGGGTGGTGAAGTTGACCTGCGGAGTCTCCACGCCAGGGAGCCGGGTCAGGGCGCTCTGCACCGTGCGGGCGCAGTCGGCGCAGTCCATCCGTTCCACGAAGTAGCGCAGGGAGGTCCCCGGGGTGGAGGGGGCACTTGTCATGCCCTATGATATCTGTATGAATGTACAGATATCAAGCACAGCGGTGTGCCTTTGGTAGGGGAAGGGCTGCTCCTCAGGAGGCCGTGGAACACACGCGTTCGGTCCGGAGGGGCGGTCGTGCTGTCCGTGGTGCTGGGGGCCGCGCTGGCGCTGACGGGCGTGCCGTATGGCTGGAGTGTCCTGACCCCGCTGCCGCTCGCCGCGCTGCTGTGGTGGGTTTGCACTCCGGAGGCCCCGCGCGCGGTCGCCGGGCGGCTGTTCTGGGGCACGACCGCCTTCTTCGCCCTGCACTTGCTGTTCCTGCCGCTCAGCTTCGCGCAGCTCTTCGGCGTGGCGGGCGCGCTGCTCTTCCCGGCGCTGTTCGTGCTTGAAGGAGCTTTTTACGCGCTGCTGGGGCTGGCCGTGGCCCGGCTGTTTCCCACATTCCTGGAGCGGATCTGGGGCCTGGCGTTCGGATGGGTACTGCTAGAGTGGTTGCGGCACCTGGGGCCCTTCGCCTTTCCCTGGGGCACGCTGGGCTACACGGTGCTGCCCACCCCGCTGATCCAGGTGGCCGATCTCGGCGGCGTCCTCCTCGCCAGCCTGCTCATCACGACCCTCGCGGCGGCGCTCGCCAGCCTGGCCCGGCGAGAGGTTCGTCCCCTCGCGCTGGTGCTTCCGGTCTGGGGCCTGGCGCTCGTATACGGGCTGACGCGGCCAGAGGTCACGCCACCGACCCACCGGGCGCTGCTGGTGCAGGGCAACCTCAACCCGCTGGACAAGGTCGCGGGCAGGGCCGACCCGCTGCCGGTCTACGCCCGTCTCAGTTCCACTGCGGCTGGAGACGTCGCCATCTGGCCGGAGACGGCCGTTACGGGGGATGACCTGGCCCGCCTGCCCGCCCGGCCCCTGCTGATCGGCGTCGCCCGCCCGGGTCAGAACCGGGTCGAAGCGTGGGACGGTGACCTGCTGGGGGCCTACGACAAACGGCAGCGGGTGCCGTTCGCCGAGTATTTCCCGCTGCGTGAATCCCTGGCCCCACTGTACGGGCGGGTCTTCCGGGGGCTGGGGCTGCCCGACCTGACCGGCCTCGCGCCAGGTCGCCTCGACCGGCCGCTGACGCTGGGCGGGGTGGCGTACGGGGCGTACGTGTGTTACGAGAGCGTGTTTCCTGGGATTGCCCGCGGCCTGGTACAGGACGGGGCGGCCGTGCTCGTCAACGTGTCCAACGACGGCTGGTTCAATGCGGGGAACGGGGTGGCTCAGCACTTCCAGATGGGCCGGGTGCGGGCCATCGAGACGCGCCGCTTCCTGCTGCGCGCGGGCAACATCGGCGTGACGGCGGTGATCGACCCGCGCGGCCGGGTGACGCAGGCGCTGCCGGTCAAGCAGGCGGGAACGCTTCAGGCGCGCTTTGCCTTGCAGGAAGGGCAGACCTGGTACGTCCGGCTGGGGGACTGGCCGGTGGGGGGATCAGCCCTGGGCCTCTTGGGGTTCGCGTGTGCCCGGTGGAGGGTGAAGAGGACTCCCCGCTGATTTCAATGGATGGGCTTGCCCTCGATCAGCCACCATCCCTGGGCCGCGCCCGGGCTGAGACTCCGCAAGACCCGGTCGTCGTTCCCGGCCGGGTCGTACACCGTGTCCCCTACCTATGGTGGGGTGCCCGATTCGTCCAGCACCACTTCCACCGTGCTCACCGGCTGTAGGTCTTCGGCGCCTTCCGTCAAGCCGTCCACCTTGCTGCGGACACCAGGAAACAGAGCTGAGATGGGAGCTGTCATGCAGGTGGGCGCGGTGTGCCGGTGGGTGCCCAGGTGGCCCCCGCACCACGCAGGAGCGCCGTGCCCAGCCCCAGGTACGCGAGGCTCAGCACCGGCGCGAGGAACGGTTCGAGGTCCGCGATCCCCAGCGGTTTGGTGGCGACCACGACGCCCGCGAGCCCCGCGGTCACCAGGAACCAAGTGCCCAGGATGGCGTTTTGTCGCAGGCGCAGCAGCAGGCCCCCACTCACACCCAGCCACACGCCGAGGAGCAGGTCCGACCCCAAGCGCAGGTGGAGGGCCAGGTCGCCGACCATCCGGCCCATGACCTGCACCGCGTCCCGCGTCTCCCCGGAGGCCTGCACGTAGCTCTGCGCCAGGATGGGCGACGCGGCGGCCAGCACGAGCGGGGCGGCCAGCCCGAAGACCACGCCACCCAGCCCGGCCACGGCCGCGACGCGGGAGATACCTCTGGCCCCACGCCGCAGCCGGTCGTGCAGCGCCAGCGGCGCGGGCAGCAGGGCCAGGGTGGAGAGCAGGGTCAGCCACCACAGGCCGGTGTAGGCGCGGGCGTGCTCGGCCACCCAGGGCAGCAGCCGCGCTTGATCGTCGAACATCTCAACGTCCAGCCCGGCCTGGGCCAGAACGCCGTACACGTAAACCAGGGAGAGCAGGAACAGGGCTCCGGCCAGCAGGGCACCGGACCCGCCCAGTCGGGCGAGCGCGTGATCTCGAAGCGTGGTCAAGGAAGACTCCTTTCTGGAGGGTCCAAATGAGGGCTGGCACGGTCAGGCCTGCCCTGCCTCTCGTCTGGCCTGTCGCGTCCGCTGGTCCTGTCTCCACTGGGTCAGGAGCAGCAGCAGCACCCCGCCCACCACCCAGATGTCCGCGAGGTTGAAGACCGGGAAGTCTCCCTGCCCCAGGGCGCGGGTGACCAGGGACAGGGCGGGCGAGGCGAGCATGTCGGTCACGCGCCCATGGCTTAAGCCGTCGATGGCGTTGCCGAGGGCACCCCCGGCGATCAGGCCGAGGGCCACGGCCTGCCCGGTGGGGGGTGGGCGCCGCAGCAGGAAGACGACCAGACCCAGGCCCACCACCCCGCGCCCCAGGGCGAGGGGCAGAGCAGAGCCGGAGAACAGGCTCCAGGCTGCGCCAGTGTTGTAGGTCAGGGTCAGGTCGAGGATGCCGGGGAGCCAGGGCCGCACCTCACCGGGCAGTTCCGCGCGGGCCCAGGTCTTGAGGGCGAGATCGAGGACAACGCACAGGGTGGTCAGCGCGAGGAGGGCGAGACGGGGCACACCTGACTGTAGCAATGTTGAGAGGAAGTCTGTACAGAAGTACAGGTATAGCGAGAAGGGTTGCTGCCGGGCGCGGTGGTGGGCAAGTACGAGGTCGTGGCGACCTGACCCCGGCACTGGTGTCTGGAGGTTCAAGTCAAGGGGCAGCGGGGCGCAGGACCGCCGCGAGGCGCCTCAACAGTTCTTCCGTGCGCTCGTACCCCAGCCGCAGGTAGACGGTGCCGAAGGTGGTCCAGTCCTGCACGGCCGCCACCTCCTGATCGTTCTCGTGCAGCTTCAGGTGGGGATACGCGCCGTACTCCACGTAGCAGCCGTACTCCTCGGCCACGGCGTCGAGGTGTTGCGTGTTCTCTGTGGTCTAGGTCAGGACGTAGGGCAGCGCGAAGCAGGGCTTGCCACGGCTTCCTCCCATACCGACCAGTTGCAACCCGGCGACGCTTTGCGGTTCCTGGCGCACTTGGGTACCCTGAAGGGACGCCTGACGATCCTAGGCGAGGTCACGGCTGGGCAGTTTCTGTGCGGCGATCCAGGGGCAGGGCGGTAAGTTTGGACATCAGGACGCTCCCTGGTTGAGGTGGAGGGAGGCGGGGTAGCCCCTCCCTGAGTTGTGGTGAGCGCCTCAGGCCGAGGCGGTCACCGGCCGCGTGGGGGCCTGACCGAAGCGCAGTCGGTTGAGCAGCAGGGCATTCACAGTCACGATGACCGTACTCGCGCTCATCAGCAGGGCCGCCCACTCCGGGCGCAGCAGCACGCCGTAGGCGGGGTACAGGACTCCGGCCGCGAAGGGGATGGCAAGCAGGTTGTAGATCGCGGCCCAGAACAGGTTCTGCTTGATCTTGCCCTGGACCCGCCGGGCGAGCGCGATCCCAACCGCCACACTCGTGGGGTCGCTCTTGACCAGCACCACGTCGGCAGTCTCGACCGCCACATCCGTCCCCGCCCCGATGGCGACACCGACCTCGGCCTGCGCGAGTGCTGGGGCGTCATTCACCCCGTCCCCCACCATCGCCACTTTCTGCCCCTGGCCCTGTAACGCCTGCACCTGGGCGGCCTTCTGCTCGGGCAGCACGTCGGCGATCACCGTATCCATGCCGAGCTGCCGGGCCACCGCCTCCGCCGTGCGGCGATTGTCCCCGGTCAGCATCACCGTCTGCACGCCCAAGCGATGGAGTTCGGTCACCGCCACTTTCGCCGACGGCCTGATCCGGTCAGCCACGGCGACCACACCCAGGAGTTGCCCGTCCACCGCCACGAACATCGCTGTCTTGCCGTCCCCGGCCAGGCGCTCGACCCCGGCCTCGCTGCTCCCCATCGACACGCCCTCCTGATCCATCAGCCTGCGGTTGCCGATCAGGACCCGCCGCCCGTCCACCCGTGCTTGCACGCCGCGGCCGGGGATGGAGTCGAAGTCCTGGGCCGGGCTTAGCGTGACGCCCCATTCCTGTGCCCCTCGCACGATGGCTTCCGCGAGCGGGTGCTGGGAGGGCTGGTCGGCGGACGCGGCCAGGCGCAGCAGCTCCGTTTCGTCCACCCCCGGTGCGGGTACCAGATCGGTGAGGGCAGGCTTTCCCTCGGTCAAGGTCCCGGTCTTGTCGAAGATCACGGTGTTCACCCCGGCGGTCGCCTCCAACGCGGTCGCATTCTTGAACAGCACGCCCTCCCGTGCCCCCTTGCCCACGCCCACGGTGATCGCCGTGGGGGTAGCGAGTGCCAACGCATCCGGGCAGGCGATCACCACCGTAGACACGGCGGCCGTCAACGCGAACACTATCCCGGCCCCCAGGAAGAACCAGACCAGAAAGGCGATCAAACCACTGCCCAGGGCCACGAACACCAGGTATTTCCCTGCCCGGTCCGCGAGGCGCTGCGCGGGGGCCTTGCTCGCCTGCGCGTTCTGCACCATCTGCACGATGCGCGAGAGGGCGGTATCCGTTCCTACCGCCGTCGCCCGGAAGTGAAAGGCGCCAGTTTGGTTGACCGTCCCGCCCGTCACCCGGTCTCCGCTTTCTTTGCGGACCGGCACTGGCTCGCCCGTGATCATGCTCTCGTCCACGTAGGACTGGCCGCTCACCACCTCACCGTCCACCGGCACCCGGTCTCCCGGGCGCACCACGATCTCGTCCCCGACCACGACCTGCTCCAGCAGCACCTCAGCTTCCAGACCGTTTCGGACGACCCGCGCCGTGGAGGGAGCTAGCCGCAGCAGCGCCTCGACCGCCCGTCCCGTGGCGAAGCGCGAGCGCATCTCCAGCCAGTGCCCGGCCAGGGAAAAGGTCGTCAGCATGGCGGCAGCCTCGAAGAACACCTCGTCGGTCCGCAAGAAGATCGTGGCCCACAGCGAGTACAGGTACGAGACCAGGATGCCGGTGGCGATCAGGGTCATCATGTTCGCCTCGCCCCGACGCAGAGCCCGCCACGCGGCCGAGATGAACGGCCAGCCACCCCACCAGACCACGGGAGTGGACAGGAGCAACCCGAACCACGCCATGTCCAGGCCGAAGGGTGGGTCAAGGTGAAATCCCAGGCTCTCCCCAATGGGTGAGAACAGCACGATGGGCAGGGTAAGGAGCAGCGACACCACGAAGCGCCGCAGCATGTCCCCCACCATCTCGGCGCCGTGCCCCGCGTGCTCGTCGTGCCCCATCTCGGCGTGAGCCCCGTGTCCCGCCTGGTAGCCGGTGACAGTCTGGGGGTGATGCTCTGCGTGCGGATCGTGAACGGCGCTGGCATGTGCGGCATGGCCCGAGTGCCCCTGCGCCACCGGGTTCCCACCGTGGTGTTCGTGGCCGACCTGGGGGTGACCCGGCTGGGCGGCGGAGGGGCGCTCGTCCTCGCAGTCGCAGGTGTACCCGGCCGCGTGCAGATGCCTTTCCAGTTCCTCCGGCGTCACCGTCCCCGGGTCGTACCCCAGGTGCGCCACGCCGCGTGTGCGGTCGAGGTGGACGCTGGTGACGCCCGGCACCCGGGCCAGATTCTCTTCCAGGTCGGCAAACTCACTGGCGTCGTAGCAGTTCTTGAACGACACCTTCAGGACGCTTCCGCTCCGGCTGTGCCCGTGGTGTCCTGCGTGGTGATGTGTCATCGGTTTCCCCTCTCGCCCCTTGAAGGCCTGTGGGGTCAACGTAGAACTGGGGTGTTCAGCTTCTGTAAAAGTCCGATACGAACGAGGGCTGAGCCTTGAGAGCGCCTTGAGGGTCGGGCAAGCTTGACAAGAGCTGAACAGAGGACTGCCTACGCTGACAGGGCGGTGTCCTTTCCACCGCCCCGCCAACTCGGCCCCAGGCCGCCCTCATTCCCAGGAGACCGACCATGCCGCAGAACACTGCCCGGATGCTGCAAACCCACCCCAACCCCGCCAGCGTCTTCGATCAAGCCGCGCTCGCCGAGTGCATTGACGCCTGCTTTGAGTGCGCCCAGGTGTGTACCTCCTGCGCCGATGCCTGCCTGGGCGAGCAGGGGCATCTGATGCACCTCGTCCACTGCATCCGGCTCAACCTCGACTGCGCCGATGTGTGCGGCACGACCGGGCGGGTCCTGTCCCGCCTGACCCAGCCTGACCAGAACGTGCTGCGCACCCAGCTTCAGGCGTGCCTCGCCGCCTGCCAGGCCTGCGGGAACGAATGCGAGATGCACGCCCGCGACATGAACATGCAGCACTGCGCGGTGTGCGCCAAGTCCTGCCGCCGCTGTGAACAAGCTTGTCAGCACCTCCTGGGGAGCATGAGCGCCTGAAGAGGATGACGCCCTGTCAGGGAGTGCCAGCGACATGGCGAGGCTTGACCACGTGGGCGGCGAGCAGCGTGAAGGTGAAGGTGCTGCCGCCTAGCCCGGACGTGACGGTCAGCGTGCCGCCCATGCGCTCGACCAGCCCCCGGGCGATGGTCAGGCCGACGCCGCTCCCCTCACCCCGGGTCCGGGCCGGGTCCACCCGGTAGAACCGCTCGAAGATGCGGCCCAGATGCTCCCCAGGAATACCGCTCCCGGTGTCGCGGACCCCGAAGGTGACAAGGCCGTTTTCCGCACGGGCAGTCAACGTGACCTGCCCGCCGCCCGGCGTGTGCCGCAGGGCATTCGAGAGCAGGTTCGCCAGGACCTGTGAGGCCCGCTCGTAGTCCGCGGTCACGGCCGGGAGGGATTCGTCCGTTTGCAGGGCCAGGTGGATGCCCCGGTCCTGGGCGGCCCCCTCGAAGCGGTCCAAAGCTGCCCTCAGCAGCTCCCCCGGGCGGAAATCCGTCGGGTGCAGTTCCACGGCGCCCGCCTCCACCCGGGAGACCAGGCTGAGGTCCCGTACCAGGCGTTCCATCGCCGCCGTCTCCCGCACGATGGCCGTCGAAGCGACCTCGGGGGCGAGGACGTGATCTCTCAGGGCTTCGGCGTATCCCCGCAGGGCGGCGAGCGGCGTGCGCAGCTCGTGGGCCACGTTCGAGATGAGTTCTATTCGGCCCTGCTCGACCCGTTCCAACGCCCCCGCCATGCGGTTGTAGTGCCGGGCGAGGTCGGTCAGTTCGTCGTTTCCTTCCTCGGGGAGACGCCGCCGGTACTCGCCCGCAGCGATGGCGTGGCTCCCGTCCCGCAGCAGGGTGACACTCCGCACCACCCGCCGCGCGGAGAACAGGGCCGTCAGGGCGGCCACCAGCAGCGCGAGCGGGAGGGACACCAGCAGGGCCGAGTTGAGAGTACGCCGCATCCCCCGTTCCAGGTCCGGGCGCAGGCTCGCCCCGTCCGGGCCGATCAGCCGCACCATCTGCTCGACGTGGTGACGCACGAAGGCGGGGGCCAGCAATTCGGTCAGGACCAGCATCGCCCCGACCGCGATCAGGATGACCAGCAGGTGCGACAGGAACAGGCGGGGGTAGAGCTTCACGGGGCCTCCTCGCTCAAGTGTCGGTCCTGAATCGGTAACCGACCCCGCGCACCGTCTCGATAAAGCGGGGGCGCTCGGCGTCATCTCCCAGTTTCTTGCGCAGCCCCGTCACATGCACGTCCACCACCCGCTCGGTGCCGGGGAAGTCCTGGCCCCAGACCCGTTCCAGCAATCTCTCCCGGGTCCAGGCCAGGCCGGGGTGGGAGGCGAGCGCGGCCAGCAGGTCGTACTCCAGCTTGGAGAGGTCCAGGGGCTGCCCGTCCAAGGTCGCGGTCCGGGCGCGCAGGTCAAGGTGCAGGCCCCCACTGGTGACGGTCTCCCGGACCCCCACCCGGCGCAGCAGGGCACGAACCCGGGCCACGACCTCGCGCGGGCTGAAGGGTTTGACTACGTAGTCGTCGAGGCCGGTGTCCAGGCCGCGCAGCTTGTCCTCCTCCTCTCCCCGGGCGGTGAGCATTAGGATGGGCAGGTCGAGGCGGGCCGCCCGGGCTTCGCGGGCCAGCTCCAAGCCAGAGACGCCGGGCAGCATCCAGTCGAGGATGGCGAGGTCGGCGCGGGGGAGCAGGGTGCGGGCGTGAATCCCGTCGGCCGCTTCCAGAACGGTGTGCCCTTCCGCCGCGAGGTAGGCGCGCAGGATTTCGAGGATGGCGGGGTCGTCGTCCACGATCAGGACGTGGGGCATCGGGTCTCCAAGAAAGGGCCCCACCGAAGAGGTGGGGCGCGGTGAGATCAGGATTCAGCGCCGCAGGTAGGCCTGGAAGTCGTAGATTTCCCCGGCCTGGGCACGAGTGATGTCACGGGCCAGCTTCAGGACGCTCAGATTCGTGGACTTGCGCAGGGCGAGGTTCGCCATGTCGATGGCGTCCGCGTGGTGCCCGATCATCCCCTGGACGTAGGCGCGGTCCTTGTTGCTGGCGTTCTTCACGCTGCCCACCATGTCACCCGTCATGGACTTCATCATGCCCGCCATCTTGCTGTCCACGCCGCCGTAGCTCTTCAACAGGGTGTTCATCTGGGCGATCTCGCGGTTCTGGTCCTTGATGATGGTGGTCGCCCAGGCCTTGACCTTGGGGTCCTTGGTGCCGAGCACCGCTTGACTCATGCTGACGGCAGCCTGGTGGTGCGGGATCATCATGGAGAGGAAGGCGCGGTCGAAGGCTTTGCCGGTGAGGGCGCTCAAAGCGCTCATATCCATCGGCTGGCTCATGCCGGTCGCGGGGGTGGTCATGTTCATGGTGCTGTGGTCCATCTGGGCGAGGGCTGGGGCGGGTAGGGCGGCCAGGGCCAGCACGGTCAGGAGAGTTCTCCGCATACGCGCAGGCTACGGGGGTGCTGTTAAGCTCGCGTAAAGCAGTGGGGCAGCGGCGCTGCTACGCTGTCGCCCTCGCCCGTGGAGGGGGCTGGTGGCCCTTCGCCAGCCCCACCGGGCGAAGGAGATTCCGCGCCACGGCGGGCATCAGCCCGACCCCCTACTCCTGGGCGTGAAGGGAGCTTCACGCTCCTCTCCCCTTCCTGTCCCGGGACAAACAGAGAGTAGCCTCGTTGCACCTCTGGAGGTGCACCATGACCGGACCCTACGACCGTCCCCCGGCCCCCGCGACCGACCCCACCGACGTGCCCGCCTCCCTGCCCGAGCAGATGCCGGGTGGCGACGACACCGGCCCAATGGTGGACCCGCCCATGAACCCCGATACCCCGGGGATGCCCGAGCCTACGCCGATGGACAACCCGGACACGCCGAGGCTGCCCAGTCCCATGCCCGCGATGTAGGACGGGCACAGCCCGCCGGGGGCCAGGCCGTGAGCGCCTGGCCTCCACTGTTCATCCCAGGAACGTGACGCGGCTCCTTCGGTAGAGTGGCGGGGTGAGCACCTTCACCTTGTGGGGCCGCTGGACCGGCGAAGTGGGCGAACCTGGCCGTGCTTTCCAGGGTGTCGTGGAAGACCCCGGGCATACTGGCCTCCAGCCGGGCGACCCGGTGACGGTGACCTTCGAGCCCGGGGCGGCGCGCGACCACACCTCCCCGCAGGCCCACGGGCGCTCCAGCCTGGAAGGGATGCCCTCGGTCCACTTCGTGCTGGTGAGCTTCACCCGCAAGGATGGCGACCACGACGACCGGGCCGTACAGGACGCCCCGGAACAGCTCTGGGGCGGCGACATCTTCACCGGGTCCTGAAGGCTGGGGTCAAGCCTCGGATGAGAGGGGAACGGCTCGTCGCCCGGGGACGCGCAGCACCCAGACCGCCAGCGCCGCGAGCAGGGTCAGGAGCGTCAGGGACCACCCGTACCCGCCCGAGACGGTGTAGAGCCACCCTGCCAGGAGCGGCGTGCCCGTCTGCGCCAGGTTCACCGGCCGGGCCATCCGCCCGTTCGCCGCCCCGAAGACCTCGGCGGGGTACTGCCGCGCCAGCAACTCGGCACGGGCCAGGGTCAGGGCCCCGCTCGCCAGCCCGAAGGTCACGATGCCCAGCACCGTGAGCGCCAGAACGGCCGGGAAGTGCAGCAGCAGCGCCCCGATCCCCAGCCCTGCGAAGAGCAGCAGGGTCAGCGGCGGGGCCCCCAGCCGGGAGAGCAGCGGCACGAACAGCACCCGGCCCGGGAGGGCGGCCAGGCCCAGCAGGCCGGTGAGCGCCGCCGCGAGGCCAGGGGCGTACCTGGCGGCGAGCAGCAGCGGCGCGAGTTGCAGGCCCACCCCCACCGTCACGATCCGCGCGAGCGTGAAGGCCAGGGTGAGCCGCCGGAAGGAGGCGTCCGGGAGGAAGGCGGGACGAGCGGCGCCCGGCACCGCTCGTCCCGTGGGAGGCAGGACCTGCCAGCTCAGCAGGCCCACCACCACCAACAGCGCCGCGAGGCCAAGGAGTGTCCTGGAGAGGCCACTTGCCCCCAGCAGCGCGGTGGTGAGTGGCACGAAGATCGTGCTCGCCAGCCCGGCCACGAGGGTGATGGTCAGGGTGGCCCGGGTGCGCGTCTCTCCACTCACCCTTTGGCCCAGGACGGTGAAGGCCGCCTCGTAGAAGGTCAGGGCCATCGCCACGCCCGCGAGCAGCCAGCCCAGAACGAAGGGCAGGTAGCCCGACGTGCAGGCCAGGAGCACGAAGGCCAGCCCGCCCAGAACCGCGCCGCCCCCCACCAGCACTCGGCCCCCACGAGCGTCGAGGGCGCGGCCCACCGCTGGGGCGATCAAAGCGGTCACCAGCAGGGCCAGGGTGAAGGCGAGGCCGGTCTGAGTGCGTGTCCACCCCCGTTCGTGTTCGGCGGCGACCGCGAGGAGGGGCTGCGCGTAGTACAGGGCGCCGTAACTGACGGTCGTGAGGACGGCCAGCGTCCACACCAGGGAACGCTGGCCGCGCGTGGACGTGGGCATCAGCCCAGGGAGATCAGGTCAGTCGTGGCCGGGCCACAGCATCCGCTCCCACTCGCGGGCGCACACCCTGCCGCCTCTACCTCTGCCGAGGTGACGGGCTGACCGCAGGCGTCCGAGGCCTTGCACTGCACACCGGGAGTTCGCAAATAAACGATGACTCGCTCGGCCTGGGGCTCGACGTGCGTGACGTGGTACTGCATCGCGGGCGTGACGCTGTTGCCGTACTCGAAGCGGACTTCGGCCTCACCGCGCACGGGGACGCTCTTCGCCACCTGGTCGTAGATGCCCAGGAACTTACGGGTCATCATGAACCCCTCTCCCGCCTCCCGCGCGTTGCCGTCCTTGAGCTGGATGACCGTCTCGCGCCAGGCGTCGGCCCGGCCGCCGCAGTCCATCGCTTCAATCGTAACTGCCTTGACTTCCGTGACGTGGTAGCCGGGGCCGACCAGCAGCTCGCCGTGCAGATGGAACTCCAGGGGGAGCTGCGGCTGGGCGCGCAGGGTGTCCAGCAGCGCAAGGGTAGAGGTTTGGTCCGTGAGGCCGGGGACGGTCTGGGTCATGGCGTTCTCCTTGAGGGGCAGGTGCATGAGGGTGGCGGACTGCGGGCAGGCGTCCTGAAACTCGCGCGAGGCGAGGAGGGCTGTGGGGGCAACCGAGCGGGGTACCTCCGCGAAGCCGAAGCGCGGGAAATAGTCCTCGGCGGTGGCGGTGAGCAGGTAGACCGCCTCCAGTTCTAGGCGCCGGGCCTGATCGAGCACTTCCTCCACGAGTCGGGCGGCAACCCCCTGACCCTGGGCCGATGGCCGGGCGGCGACCGAGCGCAGCAGCCCCACTTGGCCGTGCCGTTCCAGTCCAGCCACCCCAAGGAGAGTGGTGTCTTCCTCGGCCACCCGCATCCCCTCCAAGTGCTCGGCGACCCCGGCCACCGGCAGGTCCAGGGCCGTGAGCAGGGCCTCAATGGCTGGCAGATCGCCGGGTCTTGCTTTCCGGGTCAGCATCCGCAGCCCCCTTCCCCGTCGAGTTCGGCCCCAAGCGCGGCGCTCAGGCCCGTGAGGAGCCGCAACGTCGCCGCCCGGTCGGCTTCCGGTAGACGAGCCAGCACCCGGGTGGACTGCGCGTTGAGCCCCGCGTCGAGGTCCTGAGCAGCCTGGTGTCCAGCATCCGTGAGGCGCAGCAGCAGGGCACGGCGGTCCCCAGGGTGCGGCGTCTTGACGAGCAGCCCCTGTTCCACCAGGTCGTCGGTGCTGCGGCTGAGCCAGGCCTTGTCCAGGTTGAGGGTGCCGGTCAGCGCCCGCAGCGTCTGGTCGCCCTCGCGCTCCAGGGTGGTGAGGATCACGCACTGGGTCGAGGATTGCACGTCGCAGCAGGCGAAGTTGCGCTGCTGCAACTCGGTGAACTGGCGCGTCACCGTCCGCAGGAGCGCCCCCGTCTGCGTCGCCTCTTCCAACCTGTTGAGATTAGCAACGGTCATGGGCTGACTGTAGGGGTCAAGCCTATTGTTGTCAAGATCAACAGTTGTAGACGACAACAATCAATTGGAAGGCGACCTGGTTTTGCCCCGCTGCGGCATGAATTCCTGCGTGCCGTGAGGTCGGGGCTCCAGGGGTTGTGTGGGGCTGAGCAGGTGGTTGGCGGTCACGGCGAGGGCGGCGCCGAGCAGGGGTGCGAGCCAGTACAGCCAGTGGGCCGTCCAGAGGCCGCTCGCCAGCGCCGGGCTGAAGGAACGGGCCGGGTTCATGCTCGCCCCGGTGATAGGCCCACCCATCGCGGCCTCCAGGGCGACGACCCCGCCCACCACCCAGGGCAGCCCCGAGCGCAGCGCGACCAGCAGCAGGAAGAAGGTCAGCACCGCTTCGAGGACGAACGCTTGAATGATGGTGCCCGCCGGGAGCGTCGCCCCCAGGTTGCCCTTGAGTCCAAAAAGGGCCAGCAGCACGAACGCGGCCCCCGTGGCGCCGAGCAGTTGGGCGGCGATATAGGGCAAGACCCTCCCGGGCGGGAAGCGGCCCGCCAGCAGTAGGGCGAAGGTGGCCGCCGGGTTGATGTGCGCCCCACTGATTGGGGCGAGCGCGGCGATCACCGCTGCCACGGTGAGCCCGAATACGGCCGCCACGCCCAGGTGCCCGAGCGCACCTGTCTGGGCCTAGACCACCGCCGCACCCGGGCCGAAGAACACCAGCGCGAAGGTGCCCAGTCCCTCGGCGAAGAGGGCACGCGCGAGGGACACCGCCACGTCAGGCGACGGGGACGGGGGGGCTGTCCGCGTAGGTGGGCGGAACAGGCTGCCCATCTTTCAGGGCCTGCACAAAGGCCTCGAACTGGCGCCTGAGCTGGTCACGCACGGTGCGCCAGCGGTCGAGGCTGCCCCCGCTCGGGTCGGTGAAGGGGTAGTGCAGGCGGTGCGTCTTGCCCGGGTAGACCGGGCACGCCTCCGCCGCCGAGTCACAGACGGTGATCACGTAGTCGAAGTTCTGTGGGTCTGGCACGTCCCGAAGCGTTTTGCTGCTGTGTCCGTCCAGGCTCAGGCCGATCTCCCCCATCACCGTCTTCGCGTCGTCCTTCACCCGGGTCGCCTCGGTCCCCGCCGAGTGCACGTCGAGGTCGAGGCCAGCCACCCGCGCGGCCTCCCGGGTCAGGGCCTCGGCCATCTGCGAGCGGGCGGAATTGTGGGTGCACAGGATTAGGACGCGCTTCACGCCCTCAGCATATGGATTTGTTTTGATGCGTCAAGGCGAGGGGGCCGGTAAAAATCTCGCTGAGCAGTGTGCCACCTAATTGAAAGAGTTGATCTTGCTGCAGGGTGTAGTAGGTGTTCTTGCCGCGTTGCTCGGAGCAGACGAGTTCGGCCTCGCGGAGGATGCCGAGGTGGTAGGAGACCTTGGACTGGGGGAGCCCCAGCAGCGCTTCCAGGTCGCAGACACAACGCTCTCCCCCGGCGAGGTGCCGGACCAACTCGAAGCGGATCTCGTGGGAGAGGGCCTTGAGCTGGTCAAGCACGGTCGCGACCGTGAGCGTCGTCATCCAGACATTGTAGATGTGACACAAACGGCCGCCAAGACGAGCGGGCTCGGGCGCGGCGGCACCAGGTCCGCTGAGCGTTTGCTTTCGCGTGACCACTGATGCGCAGCTGTAGAGCGCTGCTTGTGGATGGGGACCCGCCTGCATCAAGGGGGAAAGTGTGGTGCTGGGGTATACCCCAACTGGACGTCAGAGAAGAACGGTCAGGACTGTCAGAATAGAGTGGGTTTTGAGTTTTCCTGACATCGATTCTACCAAGTCACAGACTTCAACCTGACACTTTCCTTGGAGGACACCCCTTGCCCGATCAACGCATCGGCTACACCCGCGTCAGCTCCCTCGACCAGAACCCTGAACGCCAGCTCGACCAGACCCAGGTCGACCGGGTGTTCACCGATCAGGCCTCCGGCAAGGACGTTCACCGCCCCCAGCTCGGAGCCCTGCTCGCCTTTGCCCGCGAAGGGGACACGGTGGTCGTCCACAGCATGGACCGCCTGGCTCGCAACCTGGACGATCTCCGCCAGCTTGTGAGTGGCCTGACCTGCCGGGGCATCCGGGTGGAGTTCGTCAAGGAGGGATTGACGTTCACGGGTGAGGATGCGCCCATGTCGAATCTGCTGCTGAGCGTCATGGGGGCTTTTGCAGAGTTTGAACGTGCGCTGATTCGGGAACGGCAACGCGAGGGCATCGCCCTCGCCCGCAAGCAAGGGAAATACCGGGGCCGCAAGAAGGCCTTGAGTGCCGAGCAGGTGCAGCAACTTCGGCGCAGGGTGCAGGCTGGAGAATCGAAAGCTGCTCTGGCGCGGGAATTGGGGATCAGTCGGGAGACGCTCTATCAGTACCTGGAACGGCCAGACTGGACCTGAACTTGCCCTCGCTGCGGCAGGCCAGCGCATCGGCTTGAGCGGCCAGGACAGCCACCGTCTTCCTGTCTAGCCCTTTTGCGCGCTGGCGCAGCGACCCTGACGGAGGCCCTACTTGCTGGAGCTCAGCGCCGTCCTCAGCGCCTTAGACGCCACGAAGGGTGAGTTCTGGGCAACACTGACTGCCCCCGCCTTCGCTGGACTCCATGGCGTGTCCTGGCAATTGTTCACACGCCTCACCCTGGAAAGCCAGGCGCAAACGACCCACCTTGCCAAGCCAAGCGTAGGGTTCATGGCGGAATACTTGGTCAAGAACTTGCACAAATTCATGGAGCCGAGCCCGGAGTACCTGGAGTTCCTCAGAACTACGGATGTGCGTGGCGTCAATGGCTTCACAGGAACGCTTTGGCGGCACCAGGTTGGCCTGGATGGGCGCTACGTCTTCCAAAATACTAACCGCACGTATGCCCTCCTCCACCACTACCCCACACTTCATCGCAACACCTGGCAAGCCCGGCATCAGGAAGAGTTCTATCATCTCCCAGACTTCTTCCGTGAGCTCACAGGGGCGAGCGTGTCCACTTTCCTGCTTGCGTGTGAGGCGCTGTACGCCAATTATGTTCGCTTTTTCAACGAGAATTTGCACTTCAATCCGCCGTGGCTGCAAGCGTACTGGCGTGTACCCGAGGAGGGTCGGCCACAGCTTTCCGTCACGGACCTCAAACAGTACCTGAATGAGATCTATCCGTTCCTGTCGGAGATCAGCATCACACGGGAGAAGGCCCTCAACTTCTTGCAGCATCCCAAGTTGAAGCTTCCAGCCGACGAGCTCCCCGGTGTGCTCGACGCCCTGATCTCCAGCCTGGATGACGTCCGTGCCCTGCTCCATGAGGCTCCGTACAACACGGGTCAGAAGTGTTTCATGCCCCTGCCTCTGGAAGTCAAACCGCTCATTGAGCTCCCAGACGGCAAACTCCTTCTCCCAAACCTACGCTCCTTCCTGCGAGCCGTCTCCAGGCTTCCGCACGTCCTGATTCGCAGAGCCCCGGACCGTAAGCGGGCACTGAACGCCTACGGCTGGTCGCTTAAAGCGTATGCCTGCGCGCTCACCGAGGACCGCTTACGCGGAACGGACATGACCGTTGTTGCCGAATTCCCCTACAGCGCCTCTGGCCGCGGAGGCATGCGCTCCGCCGCCGACCCCCTGTTGGCACCCGGCAAGCCCGTGATCCAGGTCGAATACAAAGCCAATCGCATGCATGACGACGCCTTGAGTCGACCCACCGACGATGGCTTGACCCCGCTGTTGAACCTCCTCCAGAAAACCGTCCTGAAGGGCGAAGACAAGCGCAAGGATCTGCCAGAACATCACGGTGCCTGGCGGGCAGCCGATCTGAGCCGCGACCTGACAGTCATGGTGTATGGAGAGAGCGTGCCCGGCGCGGACGCGCAGTTCTACCAGGCCATCGTCCGTGATCCAACTTATGCCGAGTTGAAAGCGAGACTGGGCGAATTCCTGCCACTGTCCATCGAAGACTATGAACGCCACTGTGAAGTTGCTCATGACACCGGCCAAAATATGCATGACTTGTTGATGCGTTCCGCCGAAGAGTTCGTTGGTCGCAGCGACGATGAGTTAAAGCTCACTGCCCATGGCCACCTTGACGATAAGTGGCCCCAGAACGTATTTGTTGATCAATTTCAGGGTCCTCGGTGGGGCAGAGACTCCCACGGACCCGTACAAATTCCCTGACCGTTCTGGGCAATCGGTCGGCCTGGAGACCCGGGTGAGCTAACCTCCCGCCGCATGTTCCAAGAGTTATGACAAGTTGTTGGAGTAGGGTGGCGCAGTACTGAGCGGTCAGAAACTCCCCAGATACCGGTTCCCCATTGCGGTGATCAGGTACGCCGTCTGGCTCTACCATCGGTTCACCCTGAACTACCGGGATATCGAGGAACTGTTGCTCGAACGAGCATTTTCGTCACCCGCCAATCCATTCGAGTCTGGTGTATCAAATTCTGCGACCTCTTCGTGCAGGGCCTCCGTCACCGGGAACCCCAGCGGGGTCAAACACTGGCTGTGGCGGGCTGTTGATGAACACGGCGCTGTGCTGGACGTTTTTCTGACGGGGTAGTACGGCCTCCGGTCAAGCACGGCTTACCACCCGACTCACTTGAACCTGCCAGAACCCTGGAGGGACATACCGCCTACTGTGGTCTGCCCCCCAAAAACTGGACAAAGCTGACTGGAGATCATTGGCTCGCCCCAGAGCTGGGGAAGGGGGCTTCCCCTTCCCTCGGCTGGAAAGCGAGGATGACTTATGAAGCACAAGCGGTTCAGCGAGGAACAGATCATCAAACTGCTCCAAGACGCCAAAAAAGGCGAAAAGCCCACCCTAGAGTTGTGCCGGGAGGCCGGATGCAGTACGGCCTCCTTTTACACCTGGAAGGCGAAATACGGCTACGGCCACGGTCGACGAAGCCCGGCGGCTCCGTCAGCTCGAACGCGAGAACGAGCGCCTCCTCAAGTCGGTCGGTCAGCAGCGCCTGGAGCTGGAGGGCATGAAAGAGATCCTGGCAAAAAAGCGCTGACGGCCCTTGAGCGCCGCGAGGCCGCGCAAGTTCTGGTCCGCAGATAGTGTCTTCCAGCAGGACCGTCAAGAGGTAAGGAACTGGGGTCGTGGGTAGGCTTCCTGATAGGGTTGGCCAGACTTCACGACCGCAAGACCCGTTCGCAATAACTTCCGTCCGAGAGCAATCAGGGCGACCTTCGGCGGCTTCCCCGCAGCTCGCAGGTGGCGGTAGAACTCCCCCATGCGCCCCTTGGAATGCTTGGCACCCGAAGCCGCGAGGTACGCTGTGCGTCGGAGATGGGCGTTGCCGACCTTCGAGATTCGACCACGCCCCTGAACGCTGCTGCCGGACTCGAAGGGGGCCGGTGCAATCCCCGCGTAGGCGGCAATCTGCGTCCCCGTCTCAATAAGGGCAAAACCGTCGGTCTCGGCCAGGACGCTGGCCGCCGTCAGGAAGCCGTACCCGGGGATGGTCATCAACAGGTGAAGGGGTTCGCAAAGAACAGGATTGGGCTCGACCAGCCCGTGCATCGCCGTTTCAAGGGCCTCGACCTGTGTTTTCAGGAACGCCACGCGTTCCTGGATCAGGCCAACCAGTGTGGTGCTCGCTGTCGTTCGGTGGTTCATCGCGTGGAGCCGGTTCTGCTCGGCATTCAGGGTCACCAGCAGCGCGGACCGTTCGCGGATTAACAGCTTGAGTTCCTGAAGAGCGGGACTCAGTGGCGTCCACGCCTTCGGCTGCATCTTCAAACCGTACTGGGCGATGATTTCTGCGTCCATCGCGTCATTTTTCCCACGGCGCAACGTGGAACGGGCGAAATACTTGATGCGTGCTGGGTTCTCGACGCTGACGGTGCAGCTTTGTTTGTGAAGGTGATGCGCGCAGTTTTCCCAGTACACCCCCGTCGCTTCCATGACCACGTGCACCTCAGGCGGGGAAGCACGATGCTTCCCCGCCCAGCGCAGGAGTTGGTCGAAGCCTGTGGCAGTGTTGGGCACCGCCGCCAATGAATGGTGAGCCCCGTCAACCAGGAGGAGATGGGCGAAAACAGTGTCCTTGCCGACATCCAGGCCGAGTACGTGCATCACAAACCTCCCAAGAGGTAGGGTGAAGTCGTCAGGTCAAGCTCGCTCGGAACTGGTTCTTACAGTGCAGGCTTCTGTGCCTTGGATAGTGTTCAGTCTTCGAGCGGAGCGCCCGAACCGGCCAGATCTGCGCTTGGGGCCTTCTGGGGCCTAAAAAAATCTCTGGCTTGTTGGTTCGGGCTGGCCTGACTTCCCATTCTGATCAGGAAGGGCGTCCCGGCCTAAGACGTAAAAAATATCCGACAGCACCGAGCCTGCGAACTGGTGGGGCTGCCCCGCTCGTCGCTGTCCTACCGCCCCCATCCCCGGCATGACGAGCGGCTCCGGGAACGAATCAGAACGCTGGCCCGCGAGCATCCCCGCTGGGGATGCCGTCGTGTCCACGCCACGCTGCGTCGGGAAGACATGCAGGTGAACCGGAAAACCGTCCATCGCCTCTGGAAGAGCGAGTCCCTCGCTCTTCCCACCCGTCGCAAGGTGAGAAAAATCCGCACCGGGCAGCACGTTCCCCTGCGAGCCGAGCAGCCAAATCAGGTGTGGACCTACGACTTTATCTTCGACCAGACGCTGGGAGGCCAAACCCTGAAAATCCTGACGCTCACCGATGAGTTCACCCGCCAATCCCTGGCGTTACGTTGTGGGACAGCTTTCACGTCCGCCGACGTGAAAGCTGTCCTGGTCGAGGTGATGCGAGAACGCGGCGTGCCCGCCTTTATCCGCAGCGACAACGGCCCCGAGTTCATCGCCCACGACCTCAAAGTTTGGCTCGCGGTGCAGGAGGTGGGTACCCGGTACATCGACCCTGGGAAACCCTGGCAAAACGGCGTGGCCGAGAGCTTCCATGCCCGTCTGCGTGACGAGCTGCTGAACGTCGAGGTCTTCCACTCGGCTCGGCACGCCCAGGTGCTGCTGGACGGTTGGCGCAGCTTCTACAACACCGCCCGGCCACACTCTTCGCTCGCATACCTCACCCCCGACGAGTTCGCCCAGCGGTGGGCCCAGCCCACCGCCCCGCCCGTCGTCGTACACTCTCCCTGAGTCGAGTGCTTCGTCCTAAAAACTGGGCCAGTCCAACTGGCCGGTCCTCTCCCCTGCCGCGCCAGTCCGTCTCCGGGGTATCGTCTGCTCATGATCACCCTGACCGTGTTCAATCATGCGGGCGGAGCGGGAAAGACGTCCCTGACCCGCGACGTGGGCTACGAGCTCGCCCGCTCCAGCCTGCGCGTCCTGCTGATCGACCTCGACCCCCAGGCCAATCTCACGACGTGGCTGGGAGTCGAGGACGCCACCCGGGAGGAGACGGTCTACCCCACCGCGGTGGACGGCGCACCTCTCCCCCACCCCCGCGAGGTGCATGGTCTGCACCTCATCCCCTCCCACGTCGGCCTCGCCATCGCCGAGCGGCAGATGAACAACCGGGTGGGCGCTGAGGGTCGCCTGCGCCGGGCGCTCACACAGGTGCACAATCAGTACGACGTGGTCCTGATCGACAGCCCCCCCTCCCTCGGGCACCTCGCCATCCTCGGCGCCCTGGCCGCAGACCGCATGGTCGTCCCGGTGCCCACCCGGAAGAAAGGCCTGGACGCCCTGCCCGGACTGTTCGACGCCTTCGCGGAATACCGGGAGGTGAGGCCGGACCTGACGGTCGCCCTCTACGTCCCGACCTTCTACGACGCCCGCCGCCTGCACGACCGCGAGGCCCTGGCAGAGTTGCAGGCCAAGCTCCGCCCACTCGCCCGCCCGGTGCCCCAGCGGGAGGCCGTGTGGCTCGACAGCACCGCCCAGGGAGCGCCGGTGGGCGTCTACGCGCCGGGCTCCCCGGTCCACGGTGACGTGGTCCGCATGACCGAGGACGTGGCGCAGGCGGCCGGTCTCCGGTACGAGGTGCGGGCATGACGCGCAAGCGCCCGACGCGCGGGCTCTCCGGCCTGCTCGGTGACGTACCTGACCTCACCCGCTCCCCTCAGGCGGAGCAGGCGCTGCCGGTCGCGGACCTGCGCTCCGGCAGCGGCCAGCCCCGCCGGGCTTTCGACGAGGCCAGCCTGGAGGCGCTGGCCGCCAGCATCCGGGAGCAAGGCGTGCTCCAACCCCTGCTCGTGCGTCCGGTGGATGGCGGGCACGAAATCGTGGCGGGCGAGCGGCGCTGGCGGGCCGCCCAGCTCGCCGGGTTGACAGAGGTGCCGGTCATCATCCGCTCCCTCGACGACCATCAGGCCCGGATCGCGGCCCTGGTCGAGAACCTGCAGCGCGAGAACCTGAACGTCATCGACGAGCTGGACGCGAAACTGGCCCTCATCTCGTTGGCGCTGGATCTCACGGTGCAGGAGGTCCGTCCCCGACTGCTGGCCCTGCTTCGGGAAGAGCCGGGGCCGATGCAGGAAACACTCAACACCCTGTTCGCCCCCCTGGGGGAAACCTGGGAGAGCTTCACGCGGAACAAACTCCGCATCCTCAACTGGCCTGAGCCACTCCTGGACGCGGTGCGAGCCGGGTTGCCGTTCACGCTCGCCTCGGTCATCGTCGGTGTCCCAGCTGAACACCACGCCCGTCTGATCGAACTCGCCACCAGCGGAATGAGCCGGGCGGAACTGCGGCAGGAGGTCGAGCAGCTCGGCAAGGCCAGCCGGAAAGGGGAAACCTCCCCAGCCCTAGAAACGGGTCGCAAGCTTGCCAACCGCCATTTCATGAGCCGCCTCTCGCCAGAGGACCGGAAGGCAGTCGAACGCTGGTTAGCAAAGATGCCCCCCGTGCTCCGCGGATCAGCTGAAGAGGGGGGTTGAGTTCGTATTACCGGTAATACACGCGTCTCTCTGAACGAATTTTCTCGGTCAGGCCGGTTCTGAGGAGGGTAAACAGTCTACTGGTTCACTACCTGTTCCAGCGCCTGATCAAGGCATCCCCTCAGGCCGTAAGGCAGGGGAGAGGGGCCACCACCCGCAGCCCGGACAATGTCGGGAGTGAGCGCTCGCGCCACATAGGTGAGTACCTCGACCTGAACGCTTCCGCCAGGCAGCCGGACGCCCGATAACTCACGTTCTACGCGGGGTCCGGCTTGTCGCCGGGGTCACCCTTCGCTTCCCCGCCAAGTTGCTCCTGCATCTGTTGCAACGTCGCCAGAATGTCGGGAAACGGGACGATTTCGACACCGAACATCCCGGAGGCCTCCATCTCCCGGTAGTCCTGTTCGAGAGCCCGCAGCACTTCTCCCTCCGGCACGATCACGGCCCTTCCCGTGCGGCAATCCGCGTAGTCCACGCCCGTCTCGCGGAAGAGGACCGTCTTCGTGGCGATGACGTCGTCCCGCAGGGAGCTGTCCGCGAGTGCGGCGGGGCCGGTCTCCCTCTGCATCAGCACGTGCAGGTCAAGCAGGTGCCGGGAGAAGTGGGTCAGCCGGTGCAGTTTCTGCGGCTGGGCGCAGGCCGCCTGCAGCGCCGTCAGCTTCTCCCAGAAGGTGCGCCGTGCGTCCAGAAGTTCTACCGTGGCCTCGGGCAGCTCGACGGCCGCACGCACCTCGGGGTCCTCGGCGAGGTAGGTGCGGATGGTGCGCTGTTCGCGCGGCTCGATGCGGTTCTTGCCCCCGAACTCCAGCAGGACGCGCCGCTGGATATACCCGGCACCCGCCGGCAGCACGGTCGGATAGTGCAGGGCCAGCTGCAGGGCGGAGGGCTCTCCCTCCGTGACGACCCGCACCCGCCCGTCGAGAGCCGCGGCCTCCTCCACCAGGTGGGGGAGGATCTGGCCTTGCACAAAGGCCTGGGCCTGAAGTCCTAACTCCTCAATGGCCCTGTCCCGCTGGTTGCGCGTCATGGCCGCGAGGTCCGCAGGTGTGCGCCCCGACGCGCCGAGCAGCCCCAGGGTGATGTCGAGGTCCTCGCTGAACCGGGTGATGGCCGCGTAGCCCTTGGACAGGCTGGTCCCGCCCTTGAACGCCATCGGGACCCCGCTGCTGCCCAGCACGAAGGTCTGGGCGAGCGCCCACACGACCCACAGATCCTTCTCCAGGATGACCGGCTCCCGGTTCTGCTGGGCGGCGACCGCCTCCAGGACGTCACGTTGCTCTCCGGGTTCCAACGTCAGCCAGTTCAAGGTCGAGTCCTCCCCGGGTGGGAGGTCCCGCGCGCATGAGTGGTGATCAAATCGGCGAGCCAACCGGGCAGGGTAGGACGCAGTTCGAGCAACCGTTCGAAGGTGGCGGCGTTGAGACGCTCGAGAACGGCGTGACCCTCATCCGCGCGGCGGCGCCCCAGGTGGTGCAGCGCGGCGAGGGCGTCACCCGCAGGTGTGTCCGCCTGGCGCAGCACGTACCTGGGTGCATGTCTGAGGGTGACCTGACGGTGGCCGATCTTCAACGTCTTCTTGCCGCTCACCCCGGCACTGAGGACCGGCGTCACGGGGGTCTGGGTGCTGAGGCCGTACTCGGCGAGCACTTGCGCTCCCGGAGTGGTGACGGGGATCCCACGGGCACGCGCGTAGGTCCTGGCCACCGCGAGCGGGTTGGGCGGAACCTTGCCGACGATCCGACTGCGTTTGGGCTTGACGTACACGCCGCGCGCTACGCGTTCGATGACGCCATCGCGGGTCAACCGGGAGAGCACCTGGTCGATGCTCGCGCGCGTTCCGTAGAGCAACAGTTCCGTCGGTGAGAAGGGCTCCCCCTCGGGCTGCCGCTCCACAAACCGACGCACTTCCGTAGTGGACTGCACCCTCATATGTCAGATATTATTGCAATAATATCTGACATAAGGTACTTGTATTACATTCGATCCTGGAGCCTCACCGACGAAAGAAGCCGAGACGGAATCCTGCTGGTTCACCAAAGCTCGAGGTTCTACGAAAAACAGTCCGCTCGGCACGGTGCTCAGGGTGTCCTTGCCTTAGCAACACATTCACTCGACCCATTGCACGGAATCAACGGAAAAACCACATGCTTGGAGCAAGTTTGGTGTGTTGTCTGGTAAGCAGCGCTTTAGCAGCTTCGTTGTGCAGGGAGAAGAGGCGGCCCCCGAGAGGGGAGGGGAGACCTGGACGCCCGAATTCGCGGTCCGTCCATCATGTCGACGGCGATGCCCTGAACAAGTGCCGGAGAACCCGCTCGTGCTGCGCAGCCACCGGCATCACGCCTCATTGAAAGGAAACCTCCGGCGCGCGCGGCGAGGGTAGCCCATCCTCTTCCCCCACCTGCCTGAAGGCGTGCGCCGAGGAATCGAGGGGACGCTGCTCCGGCACCTGCACTGACTCCGGCTCCTCTCGGAGCTTGCGTTCATGCGTTTCTTCCCAGCCACCCACCTGTGTTCGACGGTGCTTCGGCGTGGGGAGCGCCGCCAGGATACGCCCGAAGTGCCGTGGAATAGGACCGACCAGGGCACTCTCGACTGTGGACCCCACCGCTCTACCAGGAGGCAGCGTCCTCACTGAGAGCCCCTTGTGGGTGAACTCTATTCGAACCCGAGTCTGTTGGAGGTGGCAAAACCCAGGGCTGGTGGACCCTCCGGGCCGGGACTTGACAGGCCACACCGGCTGGACTACTCTCAGTTATCTAGTTACGCTAACTAACTCTCAAGGAGGCGCTATGCGCAGTCTCAAAGCCGACCCTGCGACCGTCCGATCGCAGAACCGCCGCCTGATCCTCGACCTGCTCCGCACTGAAGGACCCCTCAGCCGCATCCAGCTTGCCGAGGCTACCGGCCTGAGCACGGCGTCCATTACCATCGTCACCGCCGAACTCATCGGGGACGGCTGGATCAGCGAGCAGGGGACGACCCAGGCCAGCAGCGGCGGTGGGCGCCGCCCCATCCTCCTGAACATCAACTACGACTCGCACTTCGCCATCGGCATCAAGATTCGCCAGGAGCGCATCGACGCGGGCCTCACCGACCTCTCCACCCGCGTCCTCGCGCACACCACGCTGCCCGTCACCAGCACCGCCCCAGGGGACATCCTCCGCGACCTCCATACCGTCTGCACTCGCCTGCTCGACGAGCGCGGGCTGACCTTCGACCGGCTGCTCGGCATCGGCCTGGCGCTCTCCGGCATCGTCGACTTCACCACCGGCACCGCCGTGCAGACCCCGCAGCTCGGCTGGTTTGACGTCCCCATCGCGGAGATGGCCAGCGCGCATCTCGGGGTGCCTGTGTGGGCCGACAACGACGTCAACGCCTACGCCGTCGCAGAGCACCTCTTCGGCCACGCCAAAAAACACCAGAACGTTCTCGTCGTCACTGCCGGTCGCGGCGTCGGTGCCGCATTCATCCTCGACGGTCAGGTGTTCCGCGGTCGTGGGGGCGGTTCCGGTGAGTTCGGACACAACGTCATCGTCGACGGGGGCCGCCTGTGCACCTGCGGCCAGCACGGCTGCCTCGAGGCGTACACCGCCGAGCCTGCCCTGATCTCGCAGTACGCCGAACACCGTCCGGACCTCGGCGGTATGACCGCCGACCTCATCGCAGAGCACGCCCGTGACGGCAACGAGGACGCACGCGCCCTCCTGCACGACGCCGGCACGCTCCTCGGGCGGCACGTCTCGTACCTCGTGAACACCGTCGATCCGGAACTCATCCTCTTCGGCGGGGAAGCCTCCCGCCTCGGTGAGGCTTACCTCGCCCCCCTGCAAGCCACCATCCGCGACCTGGCCTTCGCCGGTCGTGCCCGGAATCTCCCGTTCATCGTCGATCCCTGGACCGATAACACCTTCACTCCCTGGGTCCGTGGCGCCGCGAGCCTCGCCGTTCAACGCGCCTTCGACCTGGGCATCGTTTAGGAGGCCATGCACCCGACTCGACCGAACTCCCGCCCGAACCTCTCGCCTCCCACTCCCCAGGAGAACCCCATGAAGAAGTGGCTCATCCCGACCCTCGCGCTGTCCGTTGCCGCCCTCGCCCTCGGCCAAGCCCAGCAGGTCACGCTCGAACAGTGGTACCACCAGTACGGTGAGGCGGGCACACAGCAGGCGGTGCAGCGCTACGCGGCGGACTACACCAAGAAGACCCCGAACGTGAAGGTCAACGTCTCCTGGATTCCCGGGAACTACACCCAGAAGCTCAACGCGGCCCTCCTGTCCGGCACCGGCCCGGATCTCTTCGAGGACGCCAGCGACATCTACACCCGCGCCAAGGCCGGGCAGATCGTCCCCCTCGACGACCTGTTCACCGCGCAGGACAAGAAGGACTTCGGCCCGATCCTCGGCACTGTCACGTACAAGGGGAAGATCTACGCCGTCCCGATGATCATGGACACCGTCGTCTTGTACTACCGCAAGAGCGCCCTCGCCAAAGCCGGGGTCAAGCCCCCCACCACCTATGCCGAGTTGCTCGCCGCCTCGAAAAAACTTACCACCGGTGGGCAGAAGGGCCTCTTCATCGGCAACGACGGTGGCGTCGCAGCCCTCGCGACCTGGATGCCCGCCTCGGCAGGCGTGCCGCTTGTCCAGGGCAACAAGGTGACGTTCGACAATTCCCGGACCGTCAAGGCGTACGAGGCGCTGCGCGCACTCAACCAGTCCGGCGTGCTGCTCAAGGGCGCACCGCAGGACTTCTGGGACCCCACGGCGTTCAACCAGGGTCTGACCGCCATGCAGATCAACGGCCTGTGGGCGCTCCCCGCCGTTGAGAAGGCCCTCGGGGACGACTTCGGCGTGCTGCCGTGGCCAAAACTCGACGCGCAGGGCAAGTCGGTGATGCTGTACGGCTCCTGGAACATCGCCGTCAATGCCAAGAGCAAGAACGTCGCCGCCGCCAAGGCCCTGGTGAAGGCCCAGTGGATTCAGAACACCGCCCTTCAGGCCGAGTGGGCGACCGCGTACGGCTTCCACCTCCCCCCGCGCGCGTCCGCGACCCAGGCCGCCGCGAAGCTCTCGAAGGGCAACGCCGCCGAGGTCGTCCGCCTCAACAAGACGTACGGCCAGCTCCTGCCCACGGGCTGGGGTGGGGGCATGCAGACGGCCCTGAACGATGTCGCCGCGCAGGCTGTCAACGGCAACCAGCCCCTCGCGCCGCTCGTCAAGGCCGCCGCCGCCAAAGCGCAAGCGGAACTCACGCAACGCCTCAAGTGACCTTTACAGCTCCGCGCGCGACGACCCCGACCAGTCAATCGGCATCGGCTGAGACCGAAGGCGGCCACCACGATTGATGCGCCCACCCGAGGCCGCGTGCACCGCCGTCTCGGGTGCTTCACAGGAGCTGCCATGCAACGTGACCTGACTCCACCCACTGCGGCCACCCTCCGGCCCGCCCGCCGGCGACGGCCGGGCGGGCGGGACGAACTGGCGTTCTGGACGTTCGTCGGCCCACTCGTCCTCGGCCTCGTCGCCTTTATCCTCGTCCCGATGGGCTGGGGACTCCTGCTGAGCTTCAGCGAGGCCAGGGCCAGCATCGACCTCGGCCGTTGGGTCGGCTGGGAGAACTACCGCACCCTGCTGGCCGACCCCGGATACCTCGGCGCCCTGAAGACCGCGGTGATCTTCGCGGTGTTCATCGTGCCTACCACGTTCTTCCTGTCGCTCGGCCTCGCCATGCTCGTCAACAGCACCCGCATCGGCCGCGCGTTCTTCCGCAGCGTCTTCTTCCTCCCGACCGCCGTGTCGTACGTCGTCGCGAGCCTGATCTGGAAGCTCGGCCTGTTCAGCGGCGTTTCGTTCGGCATCGCCAACAAGGCCCTGCTGGCCCTGGGCCTCGATACCATCGCCTGGACCAGCAGCCTCCCCTGGGTGTGGGTGGCGCTCATCAGCGTGCGGCTGTGGCTCCAGATCGGCTTCAACATGTTGCTGTTCATCGCGGGCCTCAACGAGATTCCCGCGAGCCTTTATGAGGCGGCCAAGATGGAAGGGGCCGAGCGGGGATGGGCAGTGTTCCGCTTCATCACCCTGCCGATGCTGCGCAACACCAGCGTGTTCGTGCTGTTCACCACGGTCGTCGCCGGATTCCAGTCGTTCGACGAGTTCTACAACGTCCTCGGCAGCGTCAACGGCGGTTCTAGCGCCGCCGCGGCCCTGGGGGCACGCCCGCCCCTGTGGTACCTATACGACACGGCGTTCGCCTCGCAGGACTACGGCCAGGCCACCGCGGGCGCGTTCATCCTCACCGCCCTGATCCTCGTCGTCGCCCTCGTCCAGTCGCGCATTGTCGGGCTCGGCCGCGCCACGGACGAGTGAAAGGAGCCGTGCCGTGACTCCATCTACCCCACGTCTGAGCGGGCAGGAGACCGTCACCCCCCGACCCCGGCGGCGCCGTCCGCTCGGCCTACCCAGCCTCATCGCCCTGGGCGTGCTCAGCCTCCTGTTCCTGCTGCCATTCTGGCTCCTGCTGCGCAACGCCTTTATGACCGACGCGCAGATTGTCTCTCAAGAGTTCTCCTGGCTGCCTTCGCCCTGGCACCCCGAGAACGTCTCCGAACTGCTGCGCGACCCGAATGTGAATATTCTCCTGGGTCTACGCAACTCCACCATCGTTTCCGTCACGCAGACGGTCGTCAGCATCCTGATCGCGTCCGCCGCCGGGTACGGCCTCGCCCGCATCCCGTCCGCCGCGCGCGGGTTCGTGCTCGGGCTGGTCCTGCTCACCATGACCGTGCCGGTCGTGACGCTGTTCATCCCACAGTACGTCATCGTCGCCAAGCTCGGCTGGATCAACACGTATCAGGGCCTGATCATTCCCGGGCTGTTCAGCGCGTTCAATACCTTCATGTTCCGGCAGTTCTACCTGGACTTCCCAAAGGAGCTGGAGGAAGCGGGCCGCGTCGACGGGCTTGGCTGGTGGGGCACCTACTGGTACCTGGCGCTCCCGAACTCGCGCGGGATGATCGCGGCGCTTGGGCTGCTGACGTTCATCAGCAGTTGGAACCAGTTTCTGTGGCCGCTGCTCATTGGGCAGAGTGCTGAACGTTGGACCGTCCAGGTCGGCATCTCGTCCCTGCTGACGAGTCAGACCGTCAACCTGCACCTGGTGTTCCTCGCCTCGCTCATCGCGATTCTCCCGCTGCTCCTGATGTTCCTGCTGGGTCAGCGCTGGATCGTCGAGGGCGTCAAGATGAGCGGCTCGAAAGGCTGAACGTGACGATCCCCCCCTCCACGGATTCCCCCCTTCCCCTTCCGCGCCGCCTGTGGTGGCCGTGGGACGAGGTGACCGATCACGTCGTGTTCCGCCGCACCTTCTCCCTGGGCCGCGATGCTCTCGCCACCGTGTCCCTGGTGAGCAGTGGTCCCGTGCGCGTCTGGCTGGGCGAACAGGAACTGACCCTGCGCGGCCAGCCCCTGCCGACCTGGCGCACCACCCGTCACGCCCAAGTGCGGTTGCCTGCGGGCGAGCATTGTCTCGAGGTCGAGGCGCGCGGGGGAGGGCACGGTCAGCCGTTCGTCCTCGCCAGCCTCGACTGGCAGAACGGGGACACTGCTGGGCGCATCGCCACGGACGACACGTGGACGATGACCCGCGACCCCCACGAGGACTGGCGCGCCACGCGGGGGCCGCTGCACCGGCCCGCCTGGGCCTTCGACGGCGTGTGGGGCGAGCCGTGGGGCTTTCCCTGCGACGCGCCCGACGACTTCCTGCGGCTCACCACCGGGTGGCAGACCGTGCGCACCGGGACGCTCGACCGGGTCGTCGCCATGTCCCCCGGCCTTCTCGCACTCGGTGCTGGCGTCGATGCGAGCGACGCGCGCCGCCTCACCTTCCGGCCCGCCCGTCCGGTCCCCGAGCAGGGTCCGGTCCTCGATCCCGTGCGGCGGCACGACCTGTGGCAGTACGCCCGCGAGGCGCACGCCATCGCCACCAACGACTGGCTCGACATCTTCGAGGCGCGCGCCCCGCACGTCGTGCTCGACGTGGGCGAGGAGACCTTCGCGCGCGTGAAGGTGACCTCCCGCACGCCCGGCACCGCCCTGCTGGCCGTCACGACCGGCGAGTCCCTCGGGGAGGTCGAGCACCACGGTCGCCGCCTCACCGACGTCATCACCCTGCGCGAGGGCGAGACGTTCGCGACGTGCCCCACCGGATTCCGGTACGTCAAGCTCGTGGCGCTCGCCTCGGACGGGGACATCGTTCTGGACCCCGTGGAGGTGCAGCACGTCCGCTTCGGCGCAGAGGTTACGGGTGCGTTCGAGTGCAGCGACGACACCATCAACCGCGTCTGGCGGGTGGCGACGCACACGGCGCTGCTGTGCATGCAGAACGAGCTGTGGGACGGTATCAAGCGCGATCAGCGCCCCTGGATGGGCGATCTGCACGTCGAGGCGCTCGTTTCGTATCACCTGCTGAGCGACACGCGTCTCGTCGCGCGCACCCTCGGGGTGCTGGGCGAACTCGGCCCCGCGCCCGCCGAACGGCCCGAGTGGCAGCGGTACCCGGGCCTCAGCGCCGGGTGGAAGACGACCACCGGGGACATCAACGACATCCCCTCGTACACCCTGTGGTGGGTGGTGGGCCTGCACGACTACCACCGCTACACCGGCGACCTCACCCTGATCGAAGAGGTCGCGGGGGCACTGGACGCCACGCTTAAGCACGTCTCGAACTGGACGGACGAGCACGGCCGCTGGCGCTTCCACACCGGCTGGGACCTCGTGGACTGGGCACCCCTCACCGCAGGAGAGCGTGAGCTGTACTGCCACCTGCTGGCTACCCGCGCCCTGCGCGACGGCGCGGCACTGCTCACGCGGCTCGGTCGTCCCGCCACGACGTACGCCACGCTCGCCGGGCGCATGCGGGAGAGTGCCCGCGCCGAACTTCTGCCGCGCCTGCACGAGCACGTCCCACATCACCTCGCTGCCATCTGCATCCTCAGCGGCGTCTTGGACGATGCCGAGGCACAGGCGGTCTTTGGCGCGTCCCTCGCGGACGATCCAAACATGACCATGACGTTCTGGCACCGCTTCAACGACTTACAAGCTGCCGCGCACCTCGGGCAGGTGCAGTGGGGCCTCGATTACCTGCGCCACCACTGGGGCACCATGCTCTCGCTGGGAGCCACCACCTTCTGGGAAGCGTTCGATCCCGCCTGGGTCCACGCGCCCGACCCGCACGCCGTATCGATCATCGCGGGAGAGCACGCGCAGTACGGCGGGTACGGCACCTCGCTGTGCCACGGCTGGTCCGCCGGACCCACCGCCTGGCTGAGTGGCAGCGTCCTGGGCGTGACGCCCGCCGAGGCCGGCTGGCGCACGGCGCATTTCCGCCCGAACCTGGGTGACCTGCGCTGGGCACGGGGCCGCGTTCCCACACCGTTGGGGGACGTGCAGGTGGACCTCCGCGCCGAACCGGAAGGCCTCTTCGCCACGCTGGTCTTGCCGGAGGGCCTGGCCCTTGAGGTCGGGGAGGACGTTCAGGCCACGTGGAGTCTCACGGTGGAGCGCGTAGAACCGAAGGTCGTGCCGGTCTGGTTGACCGGCGCGGTGCTGGGAGAGGGGCGGCCATGAACGGCGGGAGGGGGCGCGCGCAGTATGACGGTGCATCCTTGACGGCTTCGCCACAGGGCAAGGTGCTGGCAGAACGACGGGCGGCCCTCATTCTCGACGGACTCTCTCGGCAGCCCGTCATGCGGGTCACGGACCCCGCCCAGACCCTCGGCGGGCACGACACAACCGTGTGCAGCGACTTAACCTGCTTGCGCTTGAGCGACCCCAAGGCCGTCGCCGATCGACTTGTGCCGCCGGGACGCCTGAGGCGGGTTAAGCGACCGGATGACCTGTGTGCGCTGCTCTCTGCCCATGAAGAGTTGACGATGAGGGCAGGAACGGAGCACCTCGGAGTCCACGAGCTGACCGTCTGCCGGGACCTTGAGCACCTCACGCACTTGCGGCTCATCCGCCGCGACGCCCCCCTCCTTGATCACGCCCCACTTCTCAGGAGTTCCCCGTGATTGACTCGACCCTGCCTGACCGGGCGACGTTCGAATTGCCCCTGTGGCCGAATGGCGCGCCCACGAGCCTCGAGGGCACGCGAGCGGAACGATGGTCCACCACGCCGCCGGGCACCGCCGTCCACTTCAGGTTTGTGCGCAACGTCAGCGCCCCGACCCTCACGGCGTTCCTGCCAGACCCGCAGGTGGCGACCGACACGGCCGTGATCGTCTGCCCCGGCGGGGCCCACCACACGCTCGCCATCGAGCACGAGGGCTACGACGTGGCGCGGTGGTTGGCCGCGCGAGGCGTCGCGGCGTTCGTGCTGAAGTACCGCGTCATCCCGACGCCTGACCTGGATGATGCGTTCGAGAAGCACATCCACGAACTGTTTTCAAGCCACGATGCCATGCGCGACCTGACCCGGGGACACCGGCCACATCTTCTCGCCGACGGGCAGCGGGCTTTGGCCCTCGTGCGGGAGCATGCGAGCGAGTGGGGCGTGGCGGCCGACCGGGTGGGCTTGATGGGCTTCTCCGCGGGAGGCAACGTGACGGTCAACGTCACGTTGCAGCCGGGAACGGGCCCTGGCCCGAACTTCGCTGCACCCATCTATGGGGCGCTGTGGGAGGAGGTCACCGTGCCGGACGACGCACCGCCGCTGTTCCTGGCCTACGCGAACGACGACGACCTCGGCGATGCCGTCGTGAGGCCAAACCTGGAACTGTACGTGGCGTGGCGCGCGGCAGGGCTTCCCGTTGAGCTGCACGTCTATAGCCGGGGCGGGCACGGCTTCGGGCTGCGGCGTCAGGGCCTCCCCAGCGACACCTGGATTGACCACTTCCACGACTGGCTCAGGGTGCAGGGGCTGCTGGAACGGCGCTCCCCCTGAGTCTCGGCGGCCCCTACGAATTGTCCTCTCCCTGCGCCCCCGGCGTCGTCCTGCACAGCTGCCCCGCGCTCCCACTCGCCTGCCCCGAACTCAGAGTTCATCACTCCTTCGGTCCAAAGTCCCACGCCTCATAGCCACAGGAGCCTTCTCAGCATGACCCTCACCCCGATTCGCCTGCGCGTCAACCACAAGGTCGCGCCCCTTGGTCTCGACACCGCCGCTCCACGTCTGAGCTGGTGGGTGACGGGCGAAGGGCAGGGCCGCACGATCACCGCCGCTCAGGTCCTCGTGGCCACCACCCCCAATCACCTCGCGCAGGACGACGGGAATGTGTGGGACAGCGGTCGGCTGGACGGCGTGACCTCACACATCACGTACGCCGGGTCGCCGCTGCCCAGCCGGCAACGCTGCTGCTGGAAGGTCCGCGTGTGGGACGAGGGGGGCCGACCGGGGCCGTGGAGTGACGTCTCGACGTGGGAGATGGGACTTCTCACCCCGGGGGACTGGCAGGCCACCTGGGTCGAGCACGAGGTCTGGAGCCGCGAGGACCGACCCCGCCCGGTGCCCCTGATGCGCCGGACCTTCCGGTTGGACGCCCCCGTCCGTTCGGCACGGCTGTACGTCACGGCACTCGGCTTGTACGAGGCGCGCCTCAACGGGCAGCGGGTTGGTGACGCCCTCCTCGCGCCCGGCTGGACCGACTATCACACGCGTGTGCTGTACCAGACCTATGACGTCACCTCGTTGCTGCAAGAGGGCGACAACGCCCTTGGTGCGGTGCTGGGCGACGGCTGGTACTGCGGGTACGTCGGCTTCCGCAACGAGCGCCGCCACTACGGTCCCCGCCCCCGCTTCCTCGCGCAGCTCGAAGTGCACCTCGACACCGGCGCGCGGGTCGTCGTCACGACCGACGGGTCATGGACCGCCACCACCGGACCGGTCCGCGCATCCGACCTGCTGATGGGCGAAACGTACGACGCCCGCGCCGAGTTGCCCGGCTGGGACCTCGCCGACTACGACGACTCCGCCTGGTCGCCCGTCGTCACGACCCGCTGGCACGGCACCCTGACGGCGGACGCCGGACCGCCCATCCGCGCGCTCGCCACCCTGAAACCCGCACAGGACATCCTCTTTGCGCCGGGCGTGCGGATTTTTGACCTCGGGCAGAACATCGTCGGGTGGGTCCGCGTCCGCGTTCGGGGAGAGGCGGGCGCGCGCGTCACCCTGCGCTTCGCGGAGATGCTCCGGGGTGACGGTGCCCTGTACACCGAGGCGCTCCGCTCCGCCGCCGCCACGGACACCTACGTCTGTAAGGGTGATCCCGAGGAGGTGTTCGAACCCCGCTTCACCTTCCACGGCTTCCGCTTCGTCGAAGTCGTCGGGGACGCGCAGCTCCTCGACCTTCACGGCGTGGTGGTCGGCAGCGACACCCCGCAGGCAGGCACCTTCGCGTGCTCCGACCCGAACCTGAACCAGCTCCAGTCCAATATCGACTGGAGCCGCCGCGGCAACTTCCTGTCCGTGCCCACCGACTGCCCGCAGCGGGACGAACGGCTCGGCTGGCTTGGCGACGCCCAGGTATTCGCACCCACCGCTCTGCTGAATGCCGACTGCGCAGCGTTCTTCTCCAAGTGGATGCAGGACGTGCTCGACGCGCAGAGTCCCGCTGGGGCCTTTCCGGATGTGGCACCCCGCCTCGTGACCGAGCAGGACGGTGCGCCCGGCTGGGGGGACGCGGGCGTGATCGTTCCGTGGACACTGTGGCGGTACGGCGGTGATCTGAGCGTCGCTCAGCGCGCATGGACGGCCATGACGCGCTGGATGACGTACATCGGGGAGGCGAACCCCGAGTTCCTGTGGCTGAGGCGCCGGGGCAACGACTACGGCGATTGGCTCGCGCAGGACGGCGACGACCCAAAGGACGGCTTCGGTAGCCGTACCCCCAAGGACCTCGTGGCGACCGCCTTTTGGGCGCATGACGCGCGGCTCATGGCGGAGATGGCGGCGGCACTGGGAAGGCGGGAGGAGGCGCGGGCGTACAGGGTGCTGTTCGAGCGAATTTGCGTGGCCTTTCAGACGGCGTACCTGGAGGAGAACGGGTGGCTGAGGGGGCGCACGCAGACGGGGCAGACCCTGGCGCTCCGCTTCGGCCTGCTTTCCGAACACCTGAGACCCTCGGCGTTGGCCCGGCTGGTGGACCTCATCGAGGCACGCGGCGACCACCTCACGACGGGGTTCCTGGGGGTGGCGCACCTGCTGCCGGTGCTCGCCGAAGGGGGCCGCGCCGACATCGCCCAGCGGCTGCTGGCGCGGGACACCTTCCCGTCGTGGTTGTTCTCCGTACGGCAGGGCGCGACGACCATTTGGGAGCGTTGGGACGGGTTCACGCACGAGCGGGGCTTCGGTGACCCGAACATGAACTCCTTCAATCACTACTCGCTGGGCAGTGTCGGGCAGTGGCTGTTCGAGGGAACTGGTGGGCTCTTGCCCCTGGAGGCGGGCTTTACACGGGTGAGGATCGCGCCCCAGCCGGGACCCCTGGCGTGGGCGCGGGTCACGCACGACGCGCCCACCGGACACTTCGAGGTGGAGTGGCGCAAGGCGGGAGACACCTTCGAACTGGACGTGGTCCTCCCGGTGGGCGTGACAGCGGAGGTGCTTCTGCCCGAGGAATACCGCTCGGCGGAGACAGTCCAGGTCTTGGGCTCGGGTCGTCACGCCCTGGTGGCCAGGGCGGAGGTGTTGATATGACGCCCTCCACGTGCGCGTCCGGCCCGTTCGCGCGTCGTCGGTGGTTACCCCCGCGCCGAACCCCTGCCGTGGCGACCCGACATGATCTCGTGTTGCTTTCACTTGGAAGGTCCCATGACTAAGATTGCCCGGATCGACCCTGAACTGGTCGGCCCCCTTGGTGGGCTGCCTCCGATGGTCCTCACTCCCGGGGTGCTTCCCCGGCTGCGCGAGGAGCACCAGGCGACGTTCGCGGACCTCAATCGCGCCTCGCTGCCGTCACCGGACGTCCTCGCCGAGGACCGGCTCATCCCGGGACCCCAGGGTGCCCCTGACGTCATGGTCCGCCTCTACCGCCCGGCCAGAGCGGGTGGGCAGCGGCCCGCCCTGCTGTGGATTCACGGCGGGGGGTACATGCTGGGCAGCGTGGCGGGCGATGACCAGTATGTCGGTCCCCTGACGCACGCGGTGGACTGCGTGGTGGTGTCGGTCGAATACCGCCTCGCGCCCGAGGTGCCCTTCCCAGGCCCGTTGGAGGATTGCTACGCCGCCCTGACATGGCTGTACACGCACGCCGAGGCGCTCGGCGTGAATCCGGAGCGGATCGCCATTGGTGGGGGGAGTGCGGGCGGTGGACTCGCGGCCGGCCTGGGGCTGCTGGCCCGCGACCGCGGGGAAGTTCCCGTCTGCTTCGAGGTGTTGATCTACCCCATGCTGGATGACCGCAACACCCGGAGTGCCGAGGAGGTCGGCTCGGATCATCTTCTGTGGGACCGGGCGGGAAACCGATTCGGCTGGCAGTGCTACCTGGGGCGGGAGCCGGGGGGGGAGGACGTGCCATACCAGGCTGCGCCCGCGCGGGCAGAGGACGTCTCCGGCCTGCCGCCGACGTTTATCAGTGTCGGGGAGCTGGATTTGTTCCTGGACGAGAACATCGAGTACGCGCAACGGCTGCTGCGGGCGGGGGTGCCCACCGAATTGCACGTGTATCCGGGGGCGTATCACGGCTTCGACGTGTTCGTCCCAACGGCCAGGGTGTCGCGGCGGGCCAGGGAGGACGTGGTGCGGGCGCTCCGGCACGCGTTGTGGGGGCATGAGGTCGGGCCTGCACCAACTACGCCGGGCTGACGCCGGGAGCATACCCCCTCCCCAAGAATCTCCGCGCCACCCTTGACGCGGCCAACACCTAGCTCATCGTTATGGAGGAGAACAAAGTGCATACCCAGGACCTGTTCGGCACCCTCGACCAGCAAAGAATCGAGACGCCCTCGTGGGGCTACGGCAACTCCGGCACCCGCTTCAAGACCTTCGCCGCGCCGGGGGCCGCCCGTGACGTGTACGAGAAGCTCGACGACGCCGCCGAGGTCCAGCGCCTCACCGGCATCGCGCCCTCCGTCGCCCTGCACATCCCCTGGGACGAGGTGGAGGACTACGGCGAGTTGCGGCAGTACGCGGAGGAGCGCGGCCTGACCCTCGGCGCGATCAACCCCAATGTCTTTCAGGACGACGTGTACAAACTCGGCAGCGTCACCAGCCCCTTCGAGGAAGTGCGCGAGCAGGCCATAGGGCACCTGCTCGACTGCGTGGAGGTGATGCGGCAGACCGGCTCGCGTGACCTCTCCCTCTGGTTCGCGGACGGCACGAACTACGCGGGGCAGGACGACCTGCGGGCGAGGAAACGGCGCGTTCGGGAAGCTTTGCAACGGGTCCACGACGCGTTGCCCGACGGCGCGCGGATGCTCGTGGAATACAAGCTGTTCGAACCCGCCTTCTACGCCACCGACCTCTTCGACTGGGGCGCGGCCTATGCCCACTGCCTCGCCATCGGGGAGAGGGCGCAGGTGCTCGTGGACCTCGGGCACCACGCGCAGGGAGTCAACATCGAGCAGATCGTCGCCTTCCTGCTCGACGAGGGGCGGCTGGGTGGCTTCCACTTCAACGCCCGGCGCTACGCGGACGAC